>NZ_CP019369.1 GCF_000012085.2 Borrelia turicatae 91E135 | reverse complement strand
CAGAAATTAAATTTTTAGATGTCTCTAATAATAGCATAATTATACACTGCATTTAGTAAAAGGTTACTTCTCTAAATAAAGAAAGCCCAATTTCTGTAGTTTTCTCATCTGAAAATCTTATATCATTGATAATACACTAATAAATAATATCTTTAAATTAAAAAAAGGCTACAATTTTACGTAGCCTTTTTGTTAAATCTAAAATAATAATAGGATTATTACTTTCTAATACCAAGGACCATCTTTATCAACAGCTCCCTGAACTACCTTAAGAGAATCTTTCATTTGTAGGATTGGAGATACTATTGCTTTATATGCTTCATATGGATTAGATTGTCCTTGGACCTTTGAAATTAAAGATTTCACTTCTGTTTCGAGTTTATCCAATCTGCTTTTTGCATGTATTTCCATTATGTATACAAAATTTGTTGCAGTTTTTGCACTCACTTGAATGTAGTCTAATAAGGTCTTAAGATCTTTTTCAAGGTTTTCTTTTGTAAATTCTTTAGCCTCTTCTCTAGATTTAGCTCTGGTAACAGTATCACTAGGATGTGTATAATATATTTTGGTTTGTTTATTTCCAAATAATATATAATTTCTAAATATTTTATCAATTGTATTAATTGCTGAACCTACATTATATCTAACACTTTCCAGATAGGACTTATATCTATTGTCTAACCTTATCTCCTCTTCATCATATTCATCTTCATCATCTTCCAAATAGTATTGATCATAATCTTCTTCTATTTCATCAATGTATGAAATAGTGTTTGAACCTGCAATATCTTCTGGTCTTAAATCAGAGTCTATAGTAAAATCCATTGAATTACTTTCAATAGTTTCCTTTAATTCACCACCTTCACCACTAAGGAAAGTTGAACTTCCATGAGTCATTATTGCATGCTCATAGGAATCATACATTGTTGAAACTGCAGTAATTGAATTTGCTCGCTCTATATCTTGTTGCTTTTGTACTTTTTCTTCTCTAAATTCAGATTTTGTACTTGATAACACAACATTTGGACTCTCTTCATTAAGAATGACATCATTTATTTCAAGTCCATCCTTAAGCATGACTTCATTTTGTATACTATTCTGTTGTAATTCATCCTGAAGAACACTAGTTATATCGCCTGATACTACATTTTGTGCTAAATTATTAAAAGATTTCCTGCCACTAGTAGATGGTCTTTTCTTGATAACCCTCCTTCTTTTCTTAGTAGAACTTCTAACAGATTTTTCACTAGCATCTAAGACAAAATTAACCTTATCTAATAAACCTAGGGATTTTTCTTTAATTTCATCATTAAATATTAAATCACAACTGATAAAACTCAAAAGTAATCCCAAAGCTACATATTTATTTTTGGATTTCATTTCTCTCTCCTTTAAAATTAATATTAAAGATATAGCACTTTGAATAAGATTCAAGTCTTTATTAAAATAGGTAAAACCATTTGACTTTAACTCTCTTAAGATATTACATTAATACTTTTTACTATTTTTTTGTGTTAATTCATTTTATCGATCTTACTCATTAAAAATTCATAACAAATAAATGCTGCAAAGGGTAGAGGTTTTTTCCCTAAAAAATACTATCTTTGACCAACTCCTAATGGCTTGATGCGCACTCTTTAAAGCAGCAAAATCTTCCTCCTCCGCCTGTTTCATTGCATTCCTAAATTTACCCATCTCTGACTCTACTTTTTTAAACATATTTTCTGCATCATTCAAGCTAGTTTTTACACCCGACATATAATGTATAATATAACCAATGTAATAATAGCCACTCGATCTGTAAAGTTTACATGAAGCCAAACTGACTTAGAGAGAGATAAAATATGAATATAATAGACTTTTAAAAGTTTAACTTATTAAGCACAGTATGTTTGATTAATATATAAAATATTATTTTATGGTTTTTTATGTTAATTAGTATTGTGAAATTTTTGTCATAGCTCTAGTTTATTACAATATAATGATACTATCCAAATAAATAATCCTTTTTTTAAATTCAGCTCCCCCAGCATCATCTCCAGAATTATCTTTGCCTCTGATAAGTAATAAATTTTTGTTTTGATGATTATTTACTATTTTAATTCAATATCTAAGGAAAAACTTTTTATACTCTTATACTATAATGCCTTACCATCCAATTTAAACCTACTGGTATCCAAAGCACCAGAAATTGCTTACTATCTCTTAGTAAGGAAACCTACACCCATTTAAAATATGATTCTTAAAACTTCTAGTAAAATCGGCACAAACTTTTCAATGATATCAAGTAATATCTTGGCATACTCACGCATCTATTTTGATGAATACTCATTCACTTCTTCTACTTCATTTAATGCCAATCTTAATTTTATAAAATGAAACATATTATTTAAATCAATTTGCCAATACCACTCAGTGTATAAATTTAAAGGTAAAACAATTATAAATGCGTCTTTTCAAACATTACAATCTATCATAGATTGATATAATTCATAACACGATTTTCAACTTTCTATTAAATTATTTACTATATCTTTTGCACGATCTAAGTCAACTCTTGTGCTCTCAATTTATTTATTCTCAATATTTCGATTTATTATATCCTCTTCTAAAGGAAGATAAAACTCTTCTCTCAGCAAACTATATGAACCAGAAATCTCATTCATTCTTGCTGTTCTATGTCTCATCCATTGTATTGCAACAAATATAGAAGCCTTAACATCATAATCAATAAGCTTTTATAAAGCCCCTATCTAAACCTTATATTCCTTACTTAACAAATCATCTTTTCGCGTTATCAGTATTCAACAAATTTTATCCCTTAAAACTCTAAAATAACCTATTAGTATCTAAATAAAACTTAAGAAAGTTCCCTTTTTATAGAGAACTCTTCTTGCAAATATTGACACTTATAAAATACCTAACTACCTTTTATATACTCTTTTATCTATGAAGACTTCTTAGAAAAGATTTAGCTCCTTGCACTAGTTCTTCTATCTCTTTCTTTTTTCCTTTAGACTCATTTAGCTTTGGAACAGAAGATTCTAATTGCTCTAAAGAATTTTCTGCATCACTTCGTGACTTTTGAGCTAAAAAATCACTGTTTCTTGACAACCTGTAACTTTTATATTTATTTTTTAATCTCTCAGTAATAGATTCTTTTAAAGTTTTTTGGGCTAGATCAAAAAACACCATTGCAGAGCTTAGCTCACTAAGTAATTCTCCTCCGATTCGACTTGTCAACCTATTAATATCAAATCTTTTCCCATTTAACTGATCGCGAAACTGAATTAGTTTCTGTCTCTTCCCATTGTTATCTCTAGGATAACTTCCTATTTTATTGTTAAGCTCTGAGAGGGCACCATAAAAACTGGATTCTAATCGATCACATTCATTTTTAAGTTTAAGTGCATCCTCAATTAATTGATCAAATTCATAATCACCAAGGGCTCTCTTTATTTTTTCAATTTCTGCTTGTGCAGCTTTTTCGTACTTAGTATTTGGAGTTATGTCTTCTTCTTTTATATCTATTTCTTCTTGGACATAGTATGGATACACTTGTTGAGGATATTTAAATACTGGAATAGCATTATTAACAGGTGCTAAAGGCTTTTCTTGCACTACTTGTTGTACTCCTCCTTCCAACTTATTTTTAAGAACATCTAATTGACCTTCTTGCTCTTTCTCACATTCTTTATTTTCTTCTAATTTATTCCCTTCTAAAAATCTTTCCCTTGTTTTGTCTAGTAATTCATTAAAGGCATTTATATCACATGACAACAAACACAACAATATTAACATACATACTACTAAAGTACTCTTCTTCATATCTCTCCTCCTAAATTACTAAAATCACTCAACTATTGAGTCTCAATGTCTAAAGAAAACAATTACCATTAAATATACACCTTTTATTTTAAATTTCATAAAACCTCAATTATTTTATTCTGTAATAATTAAAGGCAATTCAAAATTATTTTGATAAAGTAAAATCAATTACTTACTAATCAAAACTAATCTCATAATAATCATTTACCCCCTAGTTAAAAAAGTTTAGCTAGAGCTTGTTTACTTATCTTTAATACAAATATTTAATCTACTAAAATGCCAAAAAGGAAAACAATTCTTATGAAGAGAAGAGTTTTCCTAATAATGACTTTATTATTTTGTTTACTTATCTTTTATTATTCATTTAGCAGCAGCGGGCTGAATAGCACTAGCTTCTGTTATTTCTGTAGTAGTGTCAGAGTACTGTATTCCTTTAACAGCTTCTCTTATCTTATCTAAATTGATACTTACTGTTTTCCTAATTATAAAATCAAGTATTCCTAACACCTTATTTACAGCACTTACAGCTGCTGCTTTACCTGCTCCTTCTTCATTAGCAGCAGGTTGAGTAAGTTTACCAGACTTAGTCATTGCTTTGAGAGCCAACAGCAGCTGCTAAGTCTGCATTAGTAGCTGCTGTGCCATTATCATTTGCAGCACCAACACTACCAGTAGCTAATTTTCCAGCATCATCGCCAGCAGCAGGTGCAGCAGACGCAGTAACATCCTTAGAATTTTTTATCTTATCAATCATAGCCCATGGGTCGGCTTTTGATACTTCGCCTGCTAGCTTTGCAGCATCACCTGCACCAGCTTGAGCGTTATGAATTAGGGCTTTAGGTCCATCTCCATTAGCCACCGGTTCACCAAAATTGCCAGGCTTGATTTCTATGCCAGATTTATCTGCTAGATCAATAATTGTCTTTACACTTTCAATTATAGCCTTTACACTAGCTTCATCAGCACCTACAGCATTATTATCAGTAATGGCATCACCAATATCAGTATTACCAGCCTCTTTAGCAGTATCAGCAAGTGTAGTTAGAGCAGCAATTAGTCGTTCAAAGACATCATTTGCACCTTTAATTGCACCCTTAACAGCTTCAATTGTGCTACCATCAGCATTTTTTGCTTCAGATATTTTACTTGATAGCTCATTTAACTTATTCTTAGTAGTTGTAAGTCCATCTCCGATCGTCTTAAAGTGTTCACCAACTTTACTTCTCTTGTCACCCGATTTAACTGCTGTAAATCCCAAAGTATCTCCAATAGCATTACCAAAGATGCCAAAAATCTCTTGAAATCCTTGACCTATTTTGATAAGTGAATCAGAGAAATAAATTTTAAATTCAACAGCTAATTTAACTTCTTAAGTTTAATTACAACAATATAGAAGGCATCTGAGGCACATCTCTAAGATTGCCTTCTAATCTTACTCCTGATGCTAATTTTCCATTCTTAACTAATGAACGTAGCGCTATCCCTCCTGCTACTACTGCTGCTTTAACTGCATCTTGGGCTAAATTATCTGCAGTATTCCCTCCTTTAGCAAAACTCATCGCAGTTGTATCTCCATTTGCTTATCCTTCTCTTTACTAATTACACATACCTTACTAATTCCACACTTAACTTTGCTTCATCTATTTAATTAACATACACTCAATATATCATATCTATACTATAATTACTTCAAATACCCTATTAACTAAAAAAAGGAAAACTACTCAATTTAATGAGTCCCGTTTCCCTTTAATGCCTTTATTATTGATTTTTATTTTCTACTTACTTACTAGTGCCTGCCTCACTTGCTACAGGGGTATCTTCTTGTTTAACTGCTGCTAATGCTTCACTTATTGTTTTTAATCCACTATCAACAGTATTTTTTATTGCAAGCATAAGAGTACTTAAAGTCTTAGCCACAGCACTAGTTGCCGCTCCATTTACTGCATTGGCATATTTATCATCACCATTTTTAGCAGCAAATTTACCACCCTTAGTCATAGCTCTTAAAGCAATACCCGCCGCAATAACTGAGTCCTTTTATGCTGCTGCACCAAGATCTTTATTATCATCTTTCTTAGCAACAGCAATCTCAGCAGCATTCTTTGCCTGATCAATCTCAACATTATTATTAGCAACCTCAGCAGATTTAGCAATAGCTTTTAGAATATCAGCCCCAGTTACAGCACCTATTGATGCACTAGCTGCAGCGGCTTGTGCTTCTTCAGCATTAGCTTTACCACCAAGCAACCTACCAATTGATTTTTGCTCTGATTCTGCAGTCTTAGTAGCCTCTGAACCCCCTTCATTGTCTTTCAGAACCACTCCAACAATTTCTTTAATTCCTTTAACAAGAGCGTTTACACTTACTGTTTCTCCAGGGGCAGCATCATTATCTTTAACAGCATTACCAATAGCATCACTACCAGTAGCCCCACTAGCTGCTGTCTTAGCCCCATCAGCGATCTTGTCTAATGTGTTAGTGATAAAGTGCTCAACGACTGATTTAACTTTTGGATAGTTACCATTCGTAGCAACTTTCTCTTGTAATTTCTTTTTAACAGATGTCATTGTCTCTGCTATTTTAGTGAAATACGCTCCTACCTCACTTTTCTTAGTCTCCGCTTTAATACCCAAAGCGCCAGCAACCATATCAGAAAGTGAAGTAAAAACATCTAAGAAACCTTTACCTAAATTAGCAATAGAAGTTAAGAATAAGGTTTTAGGATCTTCAGCCTTAGTACTACCACTGCCACAACTAAGAAGTAAAAATAAAGTCATTAATAACGCACTTGAATAAATAAGATAAAAATAAAAACTAAAAGCATTAGATGCTTTAACATTTCAGAGATTGTGTGTGATTCAACAATTAATTCTATTGATTGTTTTTTAACTAATAATTAAATTATTTAAATTTTGTTAGAGACAATTAGTCTGTGTTTAATATTGTTGCGTTATACTTTTTCCATATACTTGATGAAGGTTAAAGAAATCATGATTTCAAATAGCAATATCAACGCAAGAGAGTTATATAAGTATTCAATATTTTTTAGAAACTACATTTCAAATGTAGCAGAGGACACTCTTAAGAATGGAATTACCTTAAATAGTATTGATACTGCTTTTAATGTTAATGATGCTTTAGAAGCCTTAAAAATAGAGTTAAAAGAAGCATTATTGCAGTGTTTAATTAGTTACCGTTTTAATGGTGTTGGATACATTTTAGTTAAAACTGCTGACTTACTTGAAGATTTACATTTAAGCGTGAACCTAGAACTTCCTATTGGGTTTATGTATCTTGACTATAACAATGTTCGTGATGAGGGGCCTGACTTTAATTATATAACATACACTTTCAAAGTAAATACAGATGAGAAGATATCTTATAGAGAGTTGAAGATTCATAAGAATAGAGTAATCATACACTCTAATTATGATTATATACTTAAAGCTTACAGTCCATGTTATACGCAAAGCTTTTTGCTTAATATATATCTTTTTGAACAAATATATAAAGAAATAGAGAGGAGAATAGAGCAACATAACTTTTTATTTTACAAGGATGAATCATTAGTAACATTACAAGATGCCTTAAGTGATGCTACGACTTCATTAGAGATTTTAACTAAGGGCGTTAATGATAAGCCACGTATATTCTCTAATCTATTTAAAAGAAATGTAGATGAAAATCATATAAGCACATTTAAGAGTGTAAATAGAGATTTAGAGCGAGAGCTTACGCGGCTTAAATCTAACTTAAATAATAATGGTATTTTTTACAGTGGAACACCTGATGCGTCACTGGAGGTTATTAAGTATGACTTAACCTATTTAAAGGAAGCATTAGCCTTAGTAAAGGCAAAGATAGGTGCTGACACAAAAGAGCCATTAACTAGAAGTTTTAATGAGCAAACCAAGGGGCTTGGAAATGATGGGAAAGGGGATAGGTCTAATTATTATGACTTTTTAAAAAGTGTTCAAGAACAAATTGAAGTTACTATTAATAGTAAACTTGTTAAGTATTTCAATCTTAAGATGCATTTTAATTCACTTTATGTGCTAAGTGAAGAAGAAAAAATAGAGCGAGATATGAGATTACTTGAAATGTATGACAAGTATGTAGCTTTAATGCTAAATCCTGCCTTAAGTAAAGTTGATAAGGCAAATTTACAAGACAGATTATTTATGAAAATAAAAGGAGATTAATATGGAAGTAGAGAAGACAAATGACTCTTTAAAGACCGCTACTGATACAGAAGCAGTAAGTAAAACACCTGTTATGGTGAGTATAAGTGCTGCTGAATATGAAGAATATAAAGCGTATAAAGCATCAAAAGAATCTGATAATCAGGCTTTAAGTATAAATGAGCGTGTATCAAAAGAACTTGCTGAGGTTCAGGAGCGTGCATTATTACAAGATAAACTCTTAAAGGAAGCAACACGTATCAATGAGATTGATACACTTGCAAGTAAATACTTAAGTAATCACTTTAATAAAGAGACATTACTCTCTAAAGGATATTCACTTGATGAGATACTCTTAGCCCAAAGCCGAGAGCTTGTTCGAAAATATGTATTACCTGAAGAGATAAAAGCTATAGCTAAGGTTGAATCAGCAGAACATCTTGAAGGAAAGATCTTGGAACAGCTTTTAGATTTGGCAAAGGTGAATATAAAACATAGAAAGCGTAATGAGAGTATGAGTGATGTTTCTTCTAAAAATGGGGGTGTTAAATTTAGAAAGACAATATCAATCTCAGATCCAAATTTCAGACCAATTAATCGGAGTAATTCATTTGATTTTGAATATTATTCAAAAGAAATTGCAAGTGTCTTTAACGACATAAGTATGCCAGAATTTTACAAATGGTTTAATGATTCTCAAATTGAAGATATTAATATCAATCCTGGAGATATGTGTTTACACAAAAATCTAATTGCTGGGATTGATAAAATGTCAAACATTGTAATGTCAACATTAGGATTTAGATCAAAACCAGTTAAGCTTAATTACCTCAAATTACAATACAAGTTTAACCATTTACAACAAACGTATGAAAAAGTGTATCAAAACAATAATTTTCTGCCCTTCAGACAAGCATATAAGCTTGCAAGTAATGAGATTATCAAGCTTATTGACCGTTTTATCTTAACAGGTTGTATATCAACAAAAATCGAAAAAACATTTTCTGATAATATGTATGGACTACTTAATATGCCAAACCAAGTCAAAGAAGAAGTAAGTAGTAGCGATAAAGATAAGATGGATAAGATATTTGAAAAGATTAAATCTGGACTTTTAAAATTAGAACTTGATGATGAATTTGTTATTGCATATGGTTCAACAAGTTTGAAACTTGTTGAACCATATGCAATAACAAATTCATCATCTAATGTTTATTCTTCAACTTATTCATAGAAAGACTTCCTTATTAATACAATTCAGGCTGTTAATAATAAACAAGAAGTCTACTTAAAGACAAGTCATTTACTAAAAAATCAGATACTAATTTATCCATTAAATCCAAAATTACTAAAGTTAAAAACAAGTAAACACAATGTTGCCAATACCAAATAAACATGTTGATGAAGATCCAACTGGTATTGCACATTCATACCTTGATTTTGTACTTGGTGGACTCTTGGCAATAGATAATACTATTTTAAGAGTTGATATTAAACAAAGTTAAGGGATTGTAACTTATGGATAGTGATGTAGAATCATCTGGAAGATTTGGGGAGCTTTACTTAAAAATTAAAGCTCTCTTAAGTATAACTGACGAAATTTTAAGTTTTGAAAAATTTAAAAATCAGACAGATCTACTTGGAATGATACTTAGTACACGTGGTATTAACATTGACACATTAGATGTTAATCAAGCGTCTCTACTGCTTTACTATTACATAGGATTGAGCTTAAACGTTCCGGTATGCTTCGTGAGTTTGGTCTTGCATGATTAACAGGTTTAGTAAAGAATCATACTTCCAGTTTTACAAAGGAATATATTCATATGATGATGAGTTTGAAACACATGGGATTAACTTCGATAATAATAATTAACCCTGTTTGTTGAAATTATTATAGACATATCTCTTCTTCTCTTTCCTTCTCTATTTTTTCTCTCTTCTCAAGACTTAAACGTCTACCATTCCTTGCTTTAATAACAGATGTTCTACTTTCAACTTATATATTCTCTCCATAAGTCCCTTTGACAACACAATTACTCTTGTACTTATTCGGATATTGGATAAGGAAAAGAAATATATTAAAGAGCGGGATAGCACTACGTTCATAAAAATAACAGCAGTCAATAAGTTATCAATAGAAGTGAAAGACAATAAAGGCAACACTTTAAAAAACAAAAGAAAAATAGAGCAAACAAGAGATCCAAAAACAACAAGATAGATAGATTAATTACTTAAAAGTAAGAATAAAAAGCAACCCTCAAGATAAGCCTAATTTGTATTCTATATCTTATTTTTATTAATCAGCAGGAGATAAGGTAGTAAATTAAAAAAAAGCAGGGATTCCTTGTAAGAATTCCTGCTTGTCAAAACTCATTCCAATGAATAATTTAAACACCACACTATATTACTTAGCTTTCACTACACTACTGGAATCTTCTTTTATGCAATCATCAACATCTTTTAAACATTTATCAACTGTTCTTCTTACAATAGATACTATCTCATTTACAGTTTTACCAACTACTCCTATTAATACTGCATTCACTGCTTGTCCTGGTGCATGAGTAGCAACAGTTGCTAATTTACCATCCTTTGCCATAGCTCTCAAAGCTAAACCGGCTGCTATTACTGGCCCTTTGTCCCTAACATCAGCACCTGCATCTGTATTATCTTTATTAGCAACTGCAATGTCATAAGCATTTTTTGCTGCACTAATATTACCTGCTTGCTTACTTGTATCCTTAGCTGCTTCAATTGCAGCTAATATATCTGAACCACTAGCTGCAATTACTGCTCTCTTGGCTCCACTTAGTGCCTTAGCATCAGCACCAACATCACCAGTGTCTTTAAATAACTTTGCAATCTCTTTAGAATCCTCAATCTGCTTATTAGCATTTCCTTTTAGATCAACACCAATTTCCTTTGCTGCTTCATAAATTAAGTTAATCCCTTCAACAAGACCCTTTACACTTTCTGTATTTGCTGGTGCTGCATTCTCAGTATCATCAACTTTACCACCAACTTTACCATTAGCACTACCAGTAGCATCCTTAATTTTACTTGCTCCTTCAAATATCTTTCCTAAAGTACCAATTGCCTTATTTATTGTACTTTCAGCTTTGTCTTTTATTAAATTAAACTGTTCATTTCCCTTTAGCTCTTCTAATTTAACTTTAACTAATTGTACTGCTTCTCCAAGCTTACCCAATTGTTCTCCCACTTCTTTCTTAGTTGTATCTACAGTAAGACCAAGTAATCCTTTTAATAAATTTCCAAAAGAAACAAAAGCATCCAAAAACAATTGTCTTGAGATTGAAATTACTGCACTTAAACTGCTTCCACCTGTAGCTGCCTCGCCATCCTTACCAGCTTGAAGTTGACCACTGCCACAGCTAAGAAGTAAGAACAAAGATATAAGTATAGTTATATTAAAGTTTTTAATTCTCTCATTTAATCTATGCTTCATATTATAGTCCCTCCTTATTGCAAGATAAAAATAAAGTCATCAATAACGCACTTAAAGTAATTCTTTTCATTATTACGTGCCTCCTTATTAACCATAGGGAAAAGATGGCTAACAAGTTTTGATAAGCATAAAAACAAAAACTAAAAGTATAGGCACTATAATCTTACAGAGGCTGTGCGTGATACAACAATTAATAAAATTGATTGTTTTTAACAAAAATTTAAATAATTTTGTTAAAAAAATGACTAAAAAATAATTGACAGAAGGTCAATTAAAGAAGGGACTAGGTAAATAAATTTACTTTACTAATAATGATATTAATGCTAAAAATATTCCTATATTAAGGGTAATTAGAGTTCCAAACATCCAATTATGTAGTCTTGATGTACTTTTAAATTCTGATGCAGTTTTATCAAGTTTATTATCAAGCTCCATTCTGTTAATTTCCATATCTTTTCGAACAAGAGAAACCTCATTTCTAACATTATCAATCTTATTATCCAGGTCTTTAATATCGGATTTTAATTCACTTCTAACGTTATCAATCTTATTATTAAGATTATTCTCAACTGTATCTATTTTGGTATCGAGTTCATTGAATTTAGTATCTATTTTATTATCAAGTTCAGTCTTGACAGATTTAATCTCAGCTTGTAAAAGAGCTTCAACTTTTTCAATCTTGATGTTAAGATTATTCTCAACAGTATTAATCTTGTTATCAAGTTCATTGAATTTAGTATCGAATTTATTATCCAGGTCTTTAATATCGGATTTTAATGTTGTCTCAACCCTTTGAATCTCAGCTTGTAAAAGAGCTTCAACTTTTTCAAGCTTTATATCAAAGTTTTCTTTTAAGAATTCAATATCTTTATAAGTCAGTTCATTACGATAATATCTGTAAGACAGATCAATAGCAATATCTCTATTAATACCAGCCTTGGTAAGTTCTGCTATAACCATTTGTTGAGTAACTACTGGTTGAGCAAGTCCCATAAAACACTCCTTATATAATTATTATATAATATTTTAAGTGTTATAGGAACCTTATTTTAGTAAAATGTGCTTTAAGATTACGCACTCCCAAAGTCAATAACATATATGATGCTGAGAGGCTATCTAATAAATCATCATCACTCTTACCATCTCCTTTGTACTTATAAATATCAGATATAGCTGACTTACTTGAATAATCCATAATACTAAGTTTAGATGTAGCAAATGGTTCTATTAACGTAGCAATTTTCGTAAATTTATTACTTATAGGTTTAATTGGAGCAATTTTAAACTTATGACTCATACCTTCTCTAAGATTAAGAAAGATTTTAGTCACATTCCCATGCCCAGAAGTGTTATCCCTATCTTCAAAATAAAGTGTTAGGTCAATTTCTTTTGGTTTATCAAAAAGCTCAAATACAATCTTAATAACAACATTTACTTACCTTAGTATATGTTGTTAAAGGATTGCTATCAATACTATTTAAACCTGAGTATTATTACAGATAGTAAAAAAGGAAAACAATTCTTATGAAGAGAAAAGTTTTCCTCAAATGACTTTATTTAGTTATGTTTATTAATAATTCTTTATTGTTGCTGTCCAATAGCTGTTGCATCTGCAGGTGTAGTAGAATCTGCAGATTTATCTTCTTGTGTAACTGTAGCAAGAGCATCACTTATCGTTTTTAAACCAGTATCAACAGTATTTCTAATAGCAATAATAAGAGTACTTAAAGTCTTACCAACAGAACTAGCAACAGCACCATTAACTGCATGAGCAGATTTCTCTTCATTTTGTTTAGCAGCAAATTTACCATCCTTAGCCATTGCTCGCAATGCTATCCCTGCTGCAATAACTGCGTCCTTTTGTGCTGCATCAAGAGTTTTAGTAGCACTATCATTTTTAGCAATCGCAATCTCTGCCGCATTATTTACTACATTAATATCTTTATTTGCAGTAGCTTTCTCAGACTTAGCAATAGCTTTTAGAATGTCAGCGCCAGTTATAGCTCCGATTGAAGCACTAGCTGCAGCAGCTTGTGCTTCTGTTCCATCATTAGCACTTCCTTTAGCAAGCAAATTACCAACTGACTTTTTTTCAGTATCTGCGGTTTTAGTAGCATCTGGATTTCCTTCATTATCTTTTAAAACTACGTCAACAATAGTTTTAATTCCTTTAACAAGAGCATTTACACTTGCTGTTTCTCCAGGTACAGCATCCTCATTTTGTTTAGCATTACCAATAACAACATCAGTAGTAGCCCCTTTAGCTGCTGTTTTAGCCCCTTCTGCTATTTTATCTAATGTGTTAGTGATAAATGTATCAACTACTCCCTTTATCTTTAGATAGTTACCATTCGTAGCAACTTCCTCTTGTAACTTCTTTTTAACTGTGTTTATAGTAGTTTCAATATCAGTGAAGTACTGACCAATGTCAGACTTCTTAGTCTCAGCTTTAATGCCAAAAGCCCCAGCAACCATATCAGAAAGTGAAGTAAAAACATCTAAGAAGCCTTTACCTAAATTAGCAATAGAAGTTAAGAATAAGGTTTTAGGATCTTCCACCTTAGCACTCCCACTGCCACAGCTAAGAAGTAAAAATAAAGTCATTAATATAATATAAATAAAAGGAAAACAATTCTTATGAAGAGAAGAGTTTTCCTCAAATGACTTTATTTAGTTATGTATTTGTTATTAATCATTATTTATTGTTACTGTCCACTAGCTGTTGCGTCTGCAGGTGTAGTAGCTTCTGCAGACTTATCTTCTTGTGTAACCGTAGCAAGAACTGCATTTATTGTTTGCAATCCACTATCAACAGTATTTCTTATTGCTATTATTAGAGTACTTAAAGTCTTACCAACAGCACTAGCAGCTGCTCCATTCACTGCATGAGCGGATTTATCTTCATTTTGCTTAGAAGCAAACTTACCATCCTTAGCCATGGCTCTTAAAGCAATACCAGCAGCAATAACTGCATCTTTCTGCCCATCTCCAAAATCTTTACCATTAGCATCAGCCTTAGCAGCAGCAATGTCAGCAGCATTTTTCGCGTTTTCAATTTTAGGATCATCAGAAACTGCATCAGACTTAGCAATAGCTTGTAAAATATCAGCACCAGTTACTGCTCCTATTGATGCACTAGCAGCAGCAGCATGTGCTTCTGTCCCATCATCCTTTTTACCAAGCAACTTACCAATTGATTTTTGCTCTGTGTTACCAGTCTTAGTAGCGCTTGCATCTCCTTCACCCTTTTTTAGAACCACACCAACTATATCTTTAATTCCTTTAACAAGGGAGTTGACACTTGCAACCTCTGCAGGTGCAGGATCTTGACCATCTTTAGTAGCACCACCAATAGCAGCATCACCAGTAGCCCCTTTAGCCGCTTCTTTAGCTCCTTCTGCAATCTTGTCTAATGTGTTAGTGATAAATGTATCAACAACAGATTTAAGTTTTGAGTAATTCCCATTCGTAACAACTTCATCTCGTAATTTCTTTTTAACAGATGTCATAGTCTTTTCAATATCAGTGAAATACTGACCAATATCAGATTTCTTAGTGTCAGCTTTAATACCAAAAGCGCCAGCAACCATATCAGAAAAGGAAGTAAAAACATCTAAGAAACCTTTACCCAAATTAGCAATAGAGTTTAAGAATGTGGTTTTAGGATCTTCCACCTTAGCACTCCCACTGCCACAGCTAAGAAGTAAAAATAAAAAATAGAAGTTATTATTAAGTAATAAAACAAGATAAAAACAATACATAAATATAAATCTAAAATTAATAAGTAATCATAAGAAATCTAAAGAAGTATAATAAAGTAGTAAAGCAAGTAGAGAAAGAATAAAGAAACAAAAAAAGCTAAGAGAAAAAAACTCCTAGCTTATTATTTATAGACTTTATTTTATCAGATAATTACGATTAATTAAAAAGTAATCTTATAATAATAAATTAACTTGTTTATCCTTAGTTAGATTGAACAGTAGATGCTGACTTAGCAGGAGTTGAAAGCGCATTTATTGCAGCTGTTACTGCAGCTTCAGCAGAAGTTAACAAAGCATCAATTGCTGTATTGAGTTTAATAAGCTCTTCCGCGCCTTTATCCTTGGCTCCAGTATCTGCTATATCTATAGCTGTCTTCGCATCAGCATCCTTAACATCATCTTTACCAAGATCAGCTGTCTTTGATTTAGCCTTGGTTAAAAAGGATGTACTTGCATTCTTAACAGTAGTAATTTTTCCCTTTAAGTCATCAGAAATTCCAACTTTTTTTTCTAATGATGCTAATTTAGTATCTACAGCTGATATTACACTATATGCTCCTGAAATTAATTTTGCATTCTTATCAGCATCAGTTTCAAGACCATTGGCACCAATTTTTTTCCCGATAGCTTTAGCAAGCTCATCAATGGATTTAACTAAAGTATGAACGTCTTTAACACTCTTAGCAAAAGCAACAGCATCGGTAATGTTTTTAGTTATTGTAGCTAGGTCAAGGATTGTGCCATCAGATTTAGCCGCATGCCCATCTTTAGGAGAAGTCCCTGAATTATTACAAGATAAAAACAAAAGGAAAACAATTCTTATGAAGAGAAAAGTTTTCCTCAAATGACTTTATTTAGTTATGTTTATTGTTATTAATAATTCTTTATTGTTACTGTCCACTAGCTGTTGCGTCTGCAGGAGTAGTAGAATCTAAAGACTTATCTTCTTGTTTAACGGCTGCTAGTGCATCACTTATTGACTTTAATCCACTATCAACAGTATTTCTAATAGCAATAATAAGAGTACTTAAAGTCTTACCTACCGCACTAGCAGCAACACCATTTACTGCATTAGAATCTTTAGCATTCTGATTAGCAGCAAATTTACCATCTTTAGCCATTGCTCTTAAAGCAATCCCCGCTGCAATAATCGCGTCTTTCTTTGCTGAAGCCTCTTTAATTTCTTTTTTATCATCAACAGCCGGAGCAACTGCAATCTCAGCAGCATCTTTGGCTTTCTCAATTCCATCAGTATCATCAGCATTAGGATTTTCCTTAGATGTAGTTATAGCTTTAAGAATATCAGCACCAGTCACTGAACCAATGCTAGCTGCTGCTTTTGCAATATTTTCTTCTTTAGCATCATCTTTTTTTCCATCAAACAACTTACCAATATCCTTTTTATCATTATCTTCAGTCTTATTCGCCTCTGCATGTCCCTCATCCTTTTTTAAAACCACATCAACAATAGTCTTAATCCCTTTAACAAGAGAAACAACTGAATCCTTGCTAGCGGGAGTAGCTCCATGTCCAGCTGCGGTAGCATTTCCTATAGCATCACCAGTAGCCCCTTTAGCCGCTTCCTTCGCTCCTGCAGCAATTTTATCTAATGTTTCAGTAATGAACTTATCAACAACTTCCTTTACCTTGAGATAGTTACCATTCGTAGCAACAACATCATTTAGTTTGGCTTTAACAGATGTCATAGTCTTTTCAATATCAGTGAAATACTGACCAATATCAGATTTTTTAGTGTCAGCATTAATACCCAAAGCGCCAGCAACCATATCAGAAAGTGAAGTAAAAACATCTAAGAAACCTTTACCTAAATTAGCAATAGAAGTTAAGAATAAGGTTTTAGGATCTTCCGTCTTAGCACTGCCACTGCCACAACTAAGAAGTAAAAATAAAGTCATTAATAACGCACTTAAAGTAATTCTTTTCATTATTACGTGCCTCCTTATTACCTCAAGGGGCAAGATGGCTAACAAGCTTTGATAAGCATAAAAACAAAAACTAAAAGCGCATAGATACTTTAATATTGCAGAGACTAAATACAATGAGAAAATTAGCAGATATTAATTGTCTCTAACAAAAATTTAAATAATTTTGATAAGAAAATAACTAATATGTAGTCAAAGAAAGAAAAGGTTTACTTAATTTAAATTCATCTATTTAACAATGAATAGACTATGGATATTAATGTTAAAAAAATTCCTATGTTAAGGGTAATAATAGTTCCAAACATCCAACCATGAAGTCTTAATGTACTCTTAAGTTCCATTTTGTTAACATCAATCTTATTATCCAAGTCTTTAATGTCAGATTTTAACTCATTTTTAACGTTGACAATTTTATTATCAAGGTCTCTAATATCGGCTTGTAAGGTTGCTTCTACCTTTTCAAGCTTAAGGTTAAAAGTAGTCTCTAAATACTCAATATCCTTGTAAGTCAGTTCATTCTTATAATATCTATAAGATAAATCAATAGCAATATCTCTATTAATACCGGCTTTAGTAAGTTCATTGATGACCATTTGTTGAGTAACTACTGGTTGTGCAAGACCCATAAAACACTCCTTATATAATTATTATATAATATTTTAAGTGTTATAGGAACTTTATGTTAGTAAAATGTGATTTAAGAGAGTCCTTAAATCTAACATAAAGTGGTTAGCCTATTTTTTTTATCTTATCAAAAAGCTCAACTGCGGTCTTACAATCAATCTGTTGTTAAAGGATTGCTGTCAATACTTTGATACCTGAATTATTAGATATAGATAAAGGAAAACAATTCTTATGAAGAGAAAAGTTTTCCTCAAATGACTTTATTTAGTTATGTATTTGTTATTAATTCTGATTATTAACTTTTAGTTTCAGGAACCTGCTTATCAGTAGTTACAGGAGTATCATTAGAATTAAGATTCATAATATCTTTAACAGTCTTAAGTCCCACATCAATAGTATTTCTTATCGCTATTGTTAGAGTCCCCAACGCCTTAGTTATTGCACTTATTGCTGCCCCCTTAATTTCAGCCGCATAATCATCATGACCACCAGCTTCACCACCAGGAAATTTACCATTCTTCGCCATTGCTCGCAGTGCTATACCTCCTGCTACAACTGCATCCTTAGCATTAGTAGCATCAGCTGCATTAGCAGCATTATTTTTAGCCAACTTGGCAGCTTTGCCTGCATCACCTTTAGAAATGGCTTGAAGAATATCAGCACCAGTTACAGCTCCAACAGCCTTAGCAGCATCGGTACCTGATTTTTTTGAATCAGCAGCAATAGCAGTATTACCAAACAACTTAGCTGCACCATCATTATTCCCTCTTGCGCTACCATCTTCAGCTTTTTTATCGGTACCAGCATCAACACTTCCTATATTTTTAAGCACTACATTTACAATCGTTCCAACCCCTTCACTAAGCAACTTAACCGAAGCTTCTTCAGCAACAGCACCAACAACTGTTTGAGCAGCAACATTAGCAATTGGGTCACTAGCATCAGAACCAATAGCCTCACTAGCAGTTTTAGCCCCCTCAATTATTTTATCAAGAGTATTATCAATTAGGTTTTTTACAGCAACACCTGTAGCCTCTGCATTAGGATTATTCTCAGATTTCATGTCAGTAACAATTTTTTCAAGGGCTGTCTTAGTAGATGAAACAGTATCATGAATGGTCTTAAAGTAATCTGCAACATCAGACTTTTTAGTATTAGTATTAAAACCTAAAACACCTCCAACCATATCAGAAAAGGAAGTGAAAACATTTAAGAAGTCATTACTTAAACTAATAAGAGATTTCAAGAATCTACTCTGAGGATCCTCAGCCTTAGTACCCCCACTCCCACAACTAAGAAGTAAAAATAAAGTCATCAATAACGCACTTAAAGTAATTCTTTTCATTATTACGTGCCTCCTTATTTACTCAAGGGGGCAAGATATAAATAAAAGGAAAACAATTCTCATGAAAAGAAAAGTTTCCCTCAAATGACTTTATTTAGTTATGTTTATTAATAATTATTTACTGTTTTTGTCCACTAGCTGTTGCGTCTGCAGGTGTAATAGAATCTACAGCTTTATCTTCTTGTGTAACTGTAGCAAGAACATCACTTATTGACTTTAAACCACTATCAACAGTATTTCTTATTGCTATTATGAGAGTACTTAAAGTTTTACCAACAGCATTAGCAGCAACACCATTAACTGCATCAGAATCTTTAGCATTGTTATTAGCAGCAAACTTACCATCCTTAGCCATAGCTCTTAAAACAATTCCCGCAGCAATCACTGCATCTTTCTTAGCTTCTGCCTCTTTAATTTCTTTTTTGTCGTTAACAGCCGGAGCAATAGAAATCTCAGCAGCATCTGTAGCTTTTTCAATTCCATTAGCATTATCAACTTGAGGATCTTCTTTGGATTTCGCAATAGCTTGTAAAATATCAGCACCAGTCACTGAACCAACACTTGCTGATGCCTTTGCAATATTTTCTTCTTTTGCATCAGCTTTACCATTATCATCAGCAAATAACTTACCAACGTCCTTTTTATCATCTCCTGTTTTAGTAGCACCTGCATTTCCCTCATCCTTTTTTAGAACCACTTCAACAATAGTCTTAATCCCTTTAACAAGAGAAACAACTGAATCCTTGCTAGCAGGAGTAGCCCCATGTCCAGTTGCAGTAGCATTACCAATAACATCACCAGTAGCCCCTTTAGCAGCTGTCTTAGCTCCATCAGCGATCTTGTCTAGTGTGTTAGTAATAAATGTATCAACAACAGATTTAACTTTTGGATAATTACCATTCTTAGCAACAACATCATTTAGTTTGGCTTTAACTGTGTTCATAGTGTTTGCAATATCAGTAAAATACTTTCCTATATCTTCCTTCTTAGTCTCAGCATTAATACCAAAAGCGCCAGCAACCATATCAGAAAGTGAAGTAAAAACATCTAAGAAGCCTTTACCCAAATTAGCAATAGAAGTTAAGAATAAGGTTTTAGGATCTTCAGCCTTAGCACTGCCACTGCCACAGCCAAGAAGTAAAAATAAGAAATAGAAGTTCTTATTAAGTTATAAAAAAAGGTAAAATCAAGGAATAAATATAAGTCTAAAAGATAAAAGAAATCAAAGAAATCTTAAGAAGTATAATAAAGAAGTAAAGCAAATAAAGAGAGAATAAAGAAACAAAATAAGCTAAGAGAAGCAAACTCCTAGCTTATTATTTATAGACTTTATTTTATCAGATAATTACGATTGATTAAAAAGTAATCTTATAATAATAAATTAACTTGTT
This sequence comes from Borrelia turicatae 91E135, assembly GCF_000012085.2. NCBI lineage: Bacteria > Pseudomonadati > Spirochaetota > Spirochaetia > Spirochaetales > Borreliaceae > Borrelia > Borrelia turicatae. The sequence continues at coordinate 22,682 of NZ_CP019369.1, read as the reverse complement.
TATCCTTAGGTGTTAGAGGGTTGAGCAGAACCTGACTTAGCAGGGGTTATAAGCTCCTTAATTGCGGATTCTACTGCAGCTTCAGCAGCCTTTAACAACTCATCAATTGCTATGTTTAGTTCACCAAGTTCTTTAGCTCCTTTAGTTCCATCTGGCTTATTAGTTTTATCTATAGATTCCTTTGCATGGTTTTCACTAACACCATCTTTACAAAGATCTCCATCTTTTTTTATTTTTTCTACTAATGCTAAAATTTTAGTTTCAATATCATCAACCTGTTTTTTAACCGAACCATAACCTGTTTTTTCCTTCAATGCTTTCACTAGCTTACTCATCTCCAATATCACACTAAACGCTCCTGCAACTAATTGGCTATTTTTATCAGCATTTGTACTTTCAGCTTCAAGTGATCCATCATTTTTAATTTTCTTCCCAATAGCTTTAGCGAGCTCATCAATGGACATAACTAAAGTATGAACTTCTTTAACACTTGTTGCAAAAGCAACAGAATCGGTAATGTTTTTAGTTATTGTAGCTAGGTCAATAACAGTGCCATCAGATTTAGCTGCTTGCCCATCTTTAGGAGAAGTTCCTGAATTATTACAAGACATGAATAAAAATAAAGTCATTAATAACGCACTTAAAGTAATTCTTTTCATTATTACGTGCCTCCTTATTACCTCAAGGAGACAAGATATAGATGGGGAAGCAAGATATAGGTAAAAGGAAAACGGTTCTCATGAATAGAGAAAAGTTTTCCTAAAATGACTTTACTTAGATTATTTAATTAGATAATTTATTTAGTAGCAGTAGGTTGAGTAGTACTAGCTTCGGGTATTTCTGTAGTAGTTTCAGAGTACTGTATTCCTTTAACAGCTTCTCTTATCTTATCTAGATTGTTTGCAACTGTTTTCCTAATTATAAAGTCAAGTACTCCTAAAACCTTATTTACAGCACTTGCTGCTGCCGCCTTAACAATATCTTTATCAGCAGCATTAGCACTAAATCTACCATCTTTAATCATAGCTTTAAGAGCAATAGCAGCTGCTAAGTCTGCATTAGTAGCCGCCTTAGCACCATTATTGCCATTAGCATTACCACCAGTAGCTAATGCCCCAGCATCATTATTAGCATCTGCGGTCAGAACAGCAGATGTGATCTTAGCATTTTTAACCTTGTCAATCATTGCCCATGGGTCTGCCTTAGTTATCTCATCAGCTAGTTTAGAACCAGCACCAGCACCAGCACCAGCACCATTATTGCCACCAAGTGCAGCAGTGGCAGTAGCATCAGCTGCAGCTGCTCCAGTACCACCGTCATTGCCTTTGTCAATCTTTACACCAGACTCTTTGGCAGTCTCAATTATAGCTTTAACTTCTTTAATAACAGTTTCAACGCTATCTTTATCAGCAGCTACTGCAGCACCAGCTGCATTATCACCAATATCAGCATCATCATTAGTTACACTAGCAAGTTTGGTTACAGAGTCAACTAGTTTTACAATAACGTCACTAGCACCTTTAATTGTAGCCTCAACGCCTGTAGTATCAGCATGAGGAGTAGAAGTTATGTCTTTTGCTAAACCATCTAGTTTGTCTTTAGTATCACCTAAACCTTTTTTTATCTTATCAAAGTGTTCACCAACTTTACTTCTCTTATCACCCGATTTAACAGCTGTAAGTCCCAAAGCATCTCTAATAGCATTACCAAAGATGCCAAAAATCTCTTGAAATCCATGACCTATTTTAACAAGTGAATCAAAGAAAGAAATTTTAGATTCAACAGCCAATTTAACTTCTTAAAGTTAATTACAAAAATATAGAAGGAATCTGAGACGCATCTCCAAGATTGCCTTCTAATCTTATTTTTAAGTAATCAATCTAACTATCTATTTTATTGCTGACCTGACTCTGAAACTACTGCTTTTGGCGCTCTTGCTTTATCTACTTCTCCTTTTACTTTATCAAGAACATTTTTTACTGTCTTTTTAATTATATCTTCCACTGCTACTAATAACTTATTTACTGCGGTTATTCCTGCTGATTGTACTGCTTTCTCATCATTATTTGTACTATGTGAAGCTAATTTACCTCCTTTAACCAATGAGCGTAGTGCTATTCCTCCCGCTACTGCTGCTGCTTTTGATTGCTCACTATTCGATACGTGCTCTGCAGTACCTCCTACTGCAAATTCCAATGGGGTTGTACTTGCAGTTGCATTAGCTGTTATTTTCGCAACTTTATCTTCTGAGGATTTAACAATAGACTCTAACATTTCTCTGCCACTAACTGCTGATACTATTGTTGCTGCTTTATCTCCCACTGCTTCTCCTGCCTTATGTCCTGCCGCTAAGACTTTAGCTCCATTTTTTGCATTAGCTATTCCTATCGATGCTTGATCCAATTTCACACTACTCTCTTTCAATTTATCAATCCCTACTCCCTCTGATGTCTCCACTATTCCTTGAAGTGCCTTAAGGGCTCTTTTTAATGCATCCATATCTGCTTCGACTCCTTGTTGGTCACTTTTGACATCAACCAACTTGTCACCATCACCTATATTTTTTAAAGACTCTAAATGGCCTTTTAATGTGCTTAAAGTAGTCTTAGCAGCATCAACTGCTTCTTTAATTACCTTGTTTAATAGACCACCTTTATCAACATCTATTTCTGAGTTTTTTGCTACCTCTTCTAACTCTGCTGCTGCTTCTCCAAGTTTCTTGCCTAAACCACTAAAATGTTCTCCTACCTGTTGCTTAGTTGTATCTTTAGTTACTCTTAATCCCAAAGTACCTGATACTAGTTCCATAAATGAATAAAAAGCACTCTCTGCACTTCTTCCAACTTCCATTAGTACTGCACTTAAACTTCCAGTCCCTTTCTCTGAGCCATCCTTACCAGCTTGTGGTTGTTGACCACTGCCACAGCTAAGAAGTAAAAATAAAGTCATCAATAACGCACTTAAAGTAATTCTTTTCATTATTACGTGCCTCCTTATTAACCATAGGGAAAAGATGGCTAACAAGTGTTGATAAACAAAAAACAAAAAACAAAAACTAAGAACATAGATACATCTTTATTTAAAAAGACTTTGGGGAATGTAACAATGCTAAAAGATAAATTATTTTATTAATAAATAATTTATTGGTTTCGGTAAAACCCAATAACTAATATGTAGTCAAATAAAGAAAAGGTTTACTTAATTCAAATTTAAGTATTCATTTATTCAACAATGAATAGACTATGGACATTAATGTTAAAAAAATTCCTATATTAAGGGTAATAATGGTTCCAAACATCCAACCATGAAGTCTTAGTGTACTCTTAAGTTCCATTTTGTTAACATCAATCTTAGTATCAAGTTCATTAAATTTAGTATCTATCTTATTATCCAAGTCTTTAATGTCAGATTTTAACTCATTCCTAACGTTGTCAATCTTATTATCAAGTTCATTGAATTTAGTATCTACTTTAGAATTAAGATTATTTTCAACAGTATCAATCTTGTTATCGAGTTCATTGAATTTAGTATCTATCTTATTATCCAAGTCTTTAATGTCAGATTTTAATTCACTTCTAACATTGTCAATCTTATTATCAAGCTCATTAAATTTAGTATCTATCTTAATAGTAAGATTATTTTCAACAGTGTATATCTTGTTATCAAGTTCATTGAATTTAGTATCTATCTTAGTAGTAAGATTATTCTCAATAGTATCAATCTTGTTATCAAGGTCAGTCTTGACAGATTTAATCTCAGCTTGTAAAAGAGCTTCAACTTTTTCAAGTTTTATATCAAAGTTTTCTTTTAAAAATTCAATATCTTTATAAGTCAGTTCATTTTTATAATATCTGTAAGACAAATCAATAGCAATATCTCTATTAATACCGGCTCTAGTCAGTTCATTGATGACCATTTGTTGAGTAATAACAGGTTGAGCAAGTCCCATAAAAATCTCCTTATTTAATTATTATATAATATCTTAACTCTTATAGGAACCTTATTTTAATAAAATGTGCTTTAAGAGTACGCGTACTTTGTACTTATAAATATCAGATATAACTGACTTACTTGAATCATTCATAATACTAAGTTTAGATGTAGTAAATGGCTCTATTAACATAGTAATTCTAGTAATTTTATTACTTATAGGTTTAATAAGTGAAATTCTAAACTTACGACTCATACCTGTTCTAAGTTCAAGAAAGGTTTCAGTCATGTCTCCATAGCCAAAAGTGTTATCCCTATCTTCAACATATAGTATTAGACCAATTTTTTAAATTAATACAAATTCCAAATACAGTTTTAATAACAACATTTACTTACTTTAGTATATGTTGTTAAAAGATTGCTATCAGTACTATTTAGACCTGCATTATTACAAGACATGAGTAAAAATAAAGGTACTAATATAAGAGTTAGAAAGCTAAAAAAGAATAATTTTCAAAAATTAAATCAATACTTATAATAGCTTATACATCTCAAAAAGAATTGCTATATATTGTTTAAAACACAAAGATAAGGGGTTTAGTATGAATAAAAATATAAGGTCATTAATACTTTTAAGTACAGTATTTTTGTACTGTTGCAAAGGATATAAGATAAGTACCGTACCTACTGAAACTCAGACACACACTGGATCTAAGAAAACTTTGGATAATTTACAAAAAGAAACTGATGAAAACACACAAAAAATTATTACTCTAACTGCTGATGAAAAGAAAAAGTTTAACTCTTTAAAGCATGCATTAAATCAGGTAATTGAAAAACTACAAGATCAAATTGGTGGATGCAAAGATGTAAGTAAGAACAAATGTACAAACTTTATTACCTGGATCAATGGTAACATACAAAAACAAAAAGAGTTAGTAGAAGCTTTTACCACTAGTTACAATTTCTTAGAAGATAAAAGAAAAAAATATGAAGATAATAAAGATTTTAATACTTATATAAGTAATGCTATTGATTGTAAAGCCAATAATCAAATTAATCAATGTAATAATGACAATAAGTACGGCAATGGTACTAACGAAATAGAACAATTTTTTAGAGGTATTTTAAACGATATGTCTATTAGAAATACTAATGAGGAAATGTTTGATTGTATTAAAGACGGCCTGACAAGAGAAAATAGTCATTGGGGTGGACTTAAAGGTTGGCAAGAAATTATTATACAAGAAAAATAAAATAAATATTTAAAACAATAGGTAAATATCAAGATAAGGGAATTTGATATAAAAATTACCTATTTTGGTTTGATGATCTTTTCACTATCAATTAGTAATTGTGATCAAAATAACAATAATGATAAAAAAGCTAAAAATAGAACTAAAAGAGATTTAAAATAAAACCTCAATATCAAATCAAAAAAGCAAAAGTTAACAGGTGAAAAGGAATTAAATTTTGATGAGCAATGCCATATTAAGACCATTAAACCCGTCCACCTTAGATGAGAGACTGATTTTCAAAATAATTTTATTCTCCAAACAACCTTATGCTAAATTTTTATGTAATTCTCAAACAAGAGCAAATACATGGTACAAATTGCTTGATATATCAATACTAAAGTCTGAGCATAAATTGATGTTAAGCATCAATTTATTTAAAAAGTATATTCGTATCAATAATACCTATTACTTAAATTACGTACAAAAAATATTCAAAATTAAAACCTAGATAAAGAAAAGCATCTAAGATGGAGGCTTATCTTTTAATGAAATAGAGGACTATATTTACTGGCAAATAAACTAAAATTTTCATCACTTGCTATATAACCAAATAATTTCAGTAGACTTTTTTTACCATAGTTAAATCGTCCATATATTAAAATATGAACAAAACTACTACTACTTTTGGATCAATCTCAGTCTTTGTTAAACAATAATTTATAACTTCGTCCAATATTCAACTGTTTTAAGTTTTGATTTGGTATAAAAAATTACATACCCCAAAAATCATCAATCCCGCCTCATTTTAGTAAAAAATTATCCATTATCTTTAGATCATCAAACAAAATACCTTTTAACTTTTTTCCTATATATAGCGGACTCTCAAACACTGCATCTGAAAAAGTTCTATATAGACAACTAACTTCACATTCCCTTAACATAAATACTGGTTTATCTCCCCATACAGGTATGTTCCTATAATATTCACCAAACAAAACATAAAAGAAAAACTATAACAATGACTATCACCTGACTTGAAGTAAGTCGTACACTTCCAATCTTCGACAATTTTATTGAATCATTTTATTAACTTTAGAATCAATTTTTGAGAATTTTAACTAATCTTTTACTAAACTCAAGAGATAGGAACATAAAATTTTAGAGCTTAATTAAACACCCTTTTTTAAATGCTTAATCAAGCTCTAAAAGCTAATTAAATGATAGCAATTAAGGTAGTAAACAAGAATACTACTAACATGTAGTTTACAATAAAACTAAAATAAAATCAACCCTAACTCTCTCGGCTTATAAAAATTTTATTTATTATAGATATGATATCTCTTGATATCTAAATCAGACTATACCTTTTTGTAAATTCTTTTCTATACTAATGATTTATTGTTATAATGGGTTCATCTTTTCTAGTATGATTTCAAAATCAAAATTATCATTGTGAAATGAAATAAAACCTACTAATTCTTCAGTAAACCTTTTATTTAAAACCCAGCTCTCAAATCTCCCGTTTCATATATTTTTGCTAAATTATTCATATCATTTCCTTATTTATTATTTTTTAAATTTTTGTATTCTTTCATAAATTTTTGAAGAAATTCCTTTTCATCTTCAAAAACCCTATCTAAAAAGTAACTAGTAAACTTGGTATTACTTTTATAAAAATCATAACTATCTTGACTTTTAAGTTGAAATCTTAATGGCCTTATTGGATTTAATCTTGATTTTTTTAAATTTTTACCTTCCTTATCTTTGATTAAAGATAAAACTTCTCTAAACCCATTTTCTAATACATATTGCTCTTCCAGAATGCCCTCTTCTATAGCTGTTGCAATTTTTAAGTAATTATAGGCTTGGGATTTTGCTACATTATAAGAAGTTAAAAATTCGCTAAATTTCTTATAACCATCAAGTTTATAATAATCATTATCTTTTATTTCTTTCAGAATTTTCATTGCTTCTAATTTATTACAAATACTTTCCTTGAAATTTGATTTTAATTTTAATTTAAGTTCATTATATCTTTCTTTTCTCTTTTCCTCTAAAGACAAAATTTGACTATGATTAAGTATAATATTTGTATCGTTACTAATTATTCTTCTATTAATTTCCATATTATTAATTCCTTTTGTAATTTTTCCAACGGTTGGAAAAATTTATTTTGTTATTTTTTGCATATAAACTATTATCTATATGATATAAAAAAGTACTCAATATTTTATCATATTCTTTCATATAATCTTTACATAAATCAAATTTACAATTATCTGCTATTTTTTTGTTTAAATCCTCTCTTTCAGATATAGTGCCTAAAAAATTATTCTTAGATTTTAAGATATCAAGAAGATATTTGTGTGTATTATTTTTTTTAAATCTTGTTATAAGTATGTAAATAGGTAAAAATATTTCTAATTCTTTGATAAAGAAATCCAAAACTTCAAAGCTTTCAACTGCCCATTTTTCTGCTGTCATCGGAACTATTACATAATCACTACAAACTAAAGCATTTGTTAACGTAAAATCTAAACTGGGATTAGTATCTAGTATTACATAATCATAATTATTTTCCAATCTTCCTATTTCAATTTTCAATTTAAATTCTTTAAGCATATATTTATAAGCAACTCGATTTACTTTATGCAAAGTGACATAACTTGGAATCAAATCTAAATTACTATCAATACTGATAATCGATTTATTAATAGATATTTTATCGATTAACACTTCATAAATATTTTTATTAACTAAATCTGTATATAACTCCTTTACTTTTCTATAAAAATAACTTGTAACTGATGCTTGTGTATCAATATCTATTAAAAGTACTTTATGTTTTTGGGCAAGTAAAGTTGCAAATATGAGAGCACTTGTGCTTTTTCCAACACCTCCCTTAATTGACGCAATAGTGATTATTGTAGGTTTTTTTCTATCCATTTGTTTATAATACCTCCGCTTGGTAAATTTTTACCATAAAATTCATATACCTGTTTTTCTAAATTGATTATTAGTTCAAGTAGAAATTGACTATATTGTGTTTTTGATTTTTCTTTCTTAATTAAACGAGCAATTCCTTTAATGTAACAAAAAACACTTCCCTTTTTAAATCTAAATTCTATGTAATAAACTTTTGAAAGTGTAGATGCCTTCATAATTCCATTTTCCTCATATTCTGTTATGATACCTTGCAAAGGTTTTTTATGACCGTAAAAAATACCTAAAAATTTATCATCTCCCTTTAAGGGAAATAAGTTAAATTCATGGATTTTCTGTATATTAAACAAACTTCTGAATGCAATAAAGAATTTGTTTTTTTGATTTCTATTAACTCCAAATGTATAGAAATCCATTATAATTCTTGTATGATATATTGTTCTATTATTACTTTTCTCCATTTTAATAAAAATTGATTCATTTCCTTTATCATTAATTTCTAATTTCTTTTTTTTGAGACGCTCTAATATACTTTCCATGACTTATCCTTAATTGTAATTTTCTCCAAATTCTACTAATTTTAAATAATTTTTATTACCTTCTATTAACTCTAAAAGCTCATAGTAATAATAGTTACTAAATATTTTACTATATGTTAATTTGTTCTGTTTATTTAAATAATCTTTTAACATGGGGATTAATACCGATGTATTTACTTTATATTTTAACTGATCAAGAAGTATACTAAATATGTTGTTTTTGATATCTTCCTCGGTTTTTTTTGTATTTGACTTAACAAGTTTGGTTGAATCTCTAAGTTTTCCTATTATTTTCTTTAAGTCATTGTATTTATCTTTTTCTATGATAAAGTGGGGCTTGTTTTTATATTGTTCATATACTTTTTGTATTTGTATTTCTAACTGTTTGCTGTTATATCCTTTCTTTTCTAAACTAATCTTTGTTTTATCTAATATTTTATTTAATTTTAACCTTTTGTTTTCAATTTTATTTTTTATTGTTTTTGTATTATTGATACTTGCACGTATGCTGTTTTGGATAAAGTTTTCAGTTTTTTTAAGCGTTTTAAGTATTTCGATTTTAATATTTTTTTCTAATTTTAAATTCAGAATAGAGAAAAAAGTATTTGATTTAAAACAGCACTTTTTAGCGTATTTTTTTATTTGTAGTCTTTCTATAAATTTTGTGTCTTTCTTCTTTTCTTTATTATATATATTATTATATAAACACTCCTCTTTTTCTACATTGCTATTTTTAATACAAGTCTTTTCAAGATATGCATTAATGCGTTTTTGATGTTTCTCTTCTTTTTTATCTTTAAAGTGTTTATTGGTTATGCGGTAACATTCTTTTTTAGGGTACTTAAGTTTGTAATGAATTTCAGTTCCCATATTAACACCTAAATGTCTGTGATAATTAATTGTAACCCTTAATACTTTTTCTAATTTGTAAAGATAATTTTGTAGAGTTTTAAGTTTAGCAGTTTTTTGGCCATTTTTTTTCATATTATTATTGAAATAATAAAGTATGTCACTTTGGGTGTATTTTTTAAACTTTAAATTCATGTAATTTAGCGTAGATATTAAAACGATTAACTTGTGTTGGTGTTTATTGGTGTTTTTTTTTGTATCCTTCATTTAATACTCCTTAATTGCTACTATTTATGATAGTGCAATTGTCGATAAAATGTAAATATCCCTTTTTTCTTTTCGTAAAAATATTTTTTATATATTAGTGATTAAGGAGTATTAAATGAAGGATACAAAAAAAAACGTGACAAAAATAAATAAGAGAGAAAGAGTAATTGAGATGTAATATATCCGATAATCCAAGACTCTAATAACTGTTTTAGTGATGTTGGTTCTGAGCTATTTGACAATGTTGTAGCTGATGGTACCAAAGAAGATGATGTTGATAGTTTAGTAAAAGAAATTAAATCAATTGTAGATGGGGTACTTAAAAATGGAAGTAAACATGACTCTGCATAAGAGTTGTTCTCCTTTTATTTATGTCTTTCCCTTCTGAGTGAAAAATGAGGCACGTAATAATGAAAAGAATTACTTTAAGTGCGTTATTGATGACTTTATTTTTACTCATGTCTTGTAATAATTCAGGGACTTCTCCTAAAGATGGACAAGCAGCTAAATCTGATGGCACAATCCTTGACCTAGCTACAATAACTAAAAACATTACCGATTCTGTCGCTTTTGCTCAGAGTGTTAAAGAAGTTCATACCTTAGTTAAGTCCATTGATGAGCTTGCTAAAGCTATTGGTAAGAAAATTAAAAATGGTGGGGGGTTGGATACTGAAAATAATAAGAATGGGGCATTGCTTGCAGGGGTTCATGGTGTAATATCAGCTGTGAAAACTAAATTGGGAGTATTGGAACAAACAAATGGAATCTCTGATGAATTAAAACAAAAGATTACTGCTGTAAAGACCGATAATGATGCATTCATAAAGAAATTGGAAGCTGAGAATTCTGCTCTTGGTAAAAATGATGCTTCTGATGATGACACAAAAAAAGCTATACTTAAAGGTGATGCTACTGGAGATAAAGGTAATCCTGATGCGGGGGATAATAAAAAGGCTGAAGATGGTTCTACTGCAAGAACCGCTAATGATGGTGCGGGTAAATTATTTGCTAACGATAACGCCGGAGATGTTGCTGGTGCAAATCAGCTGCTGATGCTGCTAAGGCTAATGCTAAAGATGGAACTATTGCAGGTGCTATTGCATTAACAGCTATAGCTAAGAATGGTAAATTTGCTGGTCCTACTGCTGATAGTGTTGATTATGTTACTGCTGCTAAAGGTGCAATTATAAGTGCAGTAACTAAAGCATTGGGTACTTTAACTATTTCTATAAGAAAAACTGTTGACGTGGGACTTAAAACTGTTAAAGATGCTATGAATTTTAATCCTAATGATACTCTTGTAACTACTGATAAGCAAACTTCTGAAACTAAAAGCAAATAATCAGAATTAATAACAAATACATAACTAAATAAAGTCATTTGAGGAAAACTTTTCTTTTTTCATGAGATTCGTTTTCCTTTTCCTATATCTTGTCCCCCATCTATATCTTGCCCCCTGAGTAATAAGGAGGCACGTAATAATGAAAAGAATTACTTTAAGTGCGTTATTGATGACTTTATTTTTACTTCTTAGTTGTGGCAGTGGGAGTGCTAAGGTGGAAGATCCTAAAACCTTATTCTTAACTTCTATTGCTAATTTGGGTAAAGGTTTCTTAGATGTTTTTACTTCCCTTTCTGATATGGTTGCTGGCGCTTTGGGTATTAAAGCGGAGACTAAGAAAAGTGAGGTAGGAGCGTATTTCACTAAAATTGCTGACACTATGACATCTGTTAAAGCCAAACTAAATGATGTTGTTGCTACGAATGGTAGCTATCCAAAACTTAAAACAGTTGTTGAGCACTTTATCACTAACACATTAGACAAAATTGCAGAAGGAGCTAAGACCGCAGCAACAGGGGCTACAGGAGAAGATAAGATTGGTGGTGCTACTAAAGAAGGACAAGATGCTGCACCGGCAGATACTGCAAGTGTCAATGCCCTAGTTAAAGGAATTAAAGAAATAGTTGGTGTAATTTTAAAAGACAATGAAGGGAGTGCAGAAGCTACTAAGACTGCAGAATCAGAGCAAAAATCAATTGGCAAGTTGTTTGGAGGAAAAGATAATGGAGGAGAAGAAGCACAAGCTGCTGCTGCAAGTGCATCAATAGGAGCAGTGACTGGTGCTGACATATTGCAAGCTATTGCTAAGTCTGGAGAGACTGCTGATAATATCAAAGATATTGAGGCGGCGACAGGTGCTGCAAGTATTGCTGCTGCTAAGAAAGATGATAATAAAGAAATTAAAGATGAAGCAGCAAAGAAAGATGCTGTTATTGCTGCTGGAATAGCTTTAAGAGCAATGGCTAAGGATGGTAAATTTGCTGCTAAGAATAATGAAGAGAAATCCGCTCATGCAGTTAATGGTGCAGCGGCAAGTGCTGTTGGTAAAACTTTAAGTACTCTTATAATAGCTATTAGAAATACTGTTGATAGTGGTTTAAAGTCAATAAATGCAGTTCTTGCTACAGTTACACAAGAAGATAAATCTGCAGATTCTACTACACTTGTAGACGCAACAGCTAGTAGACAGCAACAATAGAGAATTATTAATAAACATAACTAAATAAAGTCATTTGAGGAAAACTTTTCTCTTCATAAGAATTGTTTTCCTTTATCTATATCTAATAATTCAGGTCTAAATAGTATTGACAGCAATCCTTTAACAACAGATTGATTGTAAGACCGCAGTTGAGCTTTTTGATACACTAAAGAAAATAGACTAACCACTTTATGTTAGATTTAAGGACTCTCTTAAATCACGTTTTACTAACATAAAGTTCCTATAATAGTTAAAATATTATATAATAATTACATAAGGAGATTTTTATGGGTCTTGCACAACCTGTTATTACTCAGCAAATGGTTATAGCAGAACTTACTAAAGCTGGTATTAATAGAGATATTGCTATTGATTTATCTTATAGATATTATAAAAATGAACTGACTTACAAGGATATTGAGTATTTAGAGACTACTTTTAACCTTAAGCTTGAAAAGGTAGAAGCAACCTTACAAGCCGATATTAGAGACCTTGATAATAAAATTGTCAACGTTAAAAGTGAGTTAAAATCTGATATTAAAGACCTGGATAACAAAATAGACTCTGTTGAGAATAATCTTAACATCAAGATTGATACTAAATTCAATGAACTTGATATCAAAATAGACATTGTTAGGAATGAATTAAAATCTGACATCAAAGACTTGGATAATAAGATTGATGTTAACAAAATGGAGCTTGATAGTAAACTTGATAAAACCACATCTGAACTTAAGAGTCCATTAAGACTTCATGGTTGGATGTTTGGAACTATTATTACCCTTAACATAGGAATTTTTTTAACATTAATATCCATAGTCTATTCATTGTTAAATAGATGAATTTAAATTAAGTAAACCTTTTCTTTCTTTGACTACATATCAGTTATTTTTTTACCAAAACCAATAAATTATTTTATTAATGATAATTTATCTTTGAGCATTGTTACATTCCCCAAAGTCTTTTTAAATAAAGGTGTATCTATTTTTTATTTTCTGTTTTTATTTTTATGTTTATCAAAGCCTGTTAATCATCTTGCTCTTCTGAGAAAAAGGAGGCACGTAATAATGAAAAGAATTACTTTAAGTGCGTTATTGATGACTTTATTTTTACTTCTTAGTTGTGGGAGTGGCAGTTCTAAGACTGAAGATCCTCAGAATAAATTCTTAAAATCTCTTATTAGTTTAAGTAATGACTTCTTAAATGTTTTTACTTCCTTTTCTAATATGGTTGGAGGTGTTTTAGGGTTTGATACTAATACTAAGAAATCTGATGTTGGGAACTACTTTAAAAAAATTCAAGAGACTGTACAAGGTACTAAGGATAAACTTGAGAAAATTGTTTCTGACATGAAATCTGAAAATAATCCTAATGCAGAGGCTACTGATACTGCTGTAAAAGCTCTAATTACTAATACTCTTGATAAAATAATCCAGGGGCTAAGACTGCTAGTGAGGCTATTGGTGATGCTGGTGAATCAATTGGTGATGTTGTTAAAGGTGGTGCTGCTGGTGTTGGTACTAAAGCCGAAGAAGCTTCAGTTAAGTCTCTTAGTGAAGGGATTGGAACTATTGTAGATGTAGTGCTTAAAAATATAGGAAGTGCTGATGCTGGAGATGATAAAAAAGCTGAAGATGGTTCTACTGCAAGGGGTAACGATGCTGGTGAAGCAGGTAAATTATTTGGTAATGCAGCTGCTGCTAGTGCTGATGCTGCAAAAAAATCAGCTGCTGATGCAGTTAAAGCAGTAGGAGCGGTAACTGGTGCTGATATCTTGCAAGCTATTGTTAAAGACAATGGTGATGCTGCTAAGTTAGCTAAGAATAATGGTGCTGCTAATGCTATTAATGTTAATTCTAAAGATGGGACCATATCAGGGGGTATAGCTTTAAGAGCTATGGCTAAGGATGGTAAATTTGCTAATGTTAATAATGGTGATGCTGATGCGGAGAAAGCAGTTAAGGGAGCAGCAGTAAGTGCTATTACTAAGGCATTGGATACTCTCACAATAGCAATAAGAAATACTATTGACATAGGGCTTAAGACTGTTAAAGATGCTATGAAGATTAATCCTAATGATACTCCTGTAACTACTGATAAGCAGATTCCTGAAATTAAAAACTAATAATCAGAATTAATAACAATAAACATAAACTAAATAAAGTCATTTGAGGAAAACTCTTCTCTTCATGAGATTTGTTTTCTTTTTAGCTATATCTGTCTTTCCTTGAGTAAAAAATGAGGCACGTAATAATGAAAAGAATTACTTTAAGTGCATTATTGATGACTTTATTTTTACTTCTTAGCTGTGGCAGTGGGAGTGCTAAGGTGGAAGATCCTAAAACCACATTCTTAAACTCTATTGCTAATTTAGGTAAAGGTTTCTTAGATGTTTTTACTTCCTTTTCTGATATGGTTGCTGATTCTTTTGGTATTAAAGCAGATACTAAAAAATCTGACATTGGTCAGTATTTTACTAGAATTGCTGACACTATGACATCTGTTAAAAAGAAATTACAAGAGAAAGTTGCTACGAATGGTAATTACTCAAAAATTAAATCTGTTGTTGATACATTTATCACTGAGACGCTTGATAAAATTGCAGAAGGAGCAAAGACTGCAGCAAAAGGTGCTGAAGGTAGTGATGCTATTGGTGGTGCTACTGCAGATCAGGATGCTGTACATGCAGATGCTACAAGTGTCAATGTTCTTGTTAAAGGAATTAAAGAAATAGTTGATGTGGTATTAAAAGATAAGGGTGATGCTACTGCTGATAAGATAGGAGATGCTGGAGATAAGAAAAAGGAGATTGGTAAGTTGTTTAATGATAAAGGCAATGCTGCTGAAGAGGCACAGGCTGCAGCAGCAAGTGCATCAATTGGAGCAGTAAGTGGAGCTGATATCTTGCAAGCCATTGCTAGTTCTGGAGAGACTGCTGATAATAGCAAGAATGTTGAAGAAGCAGTAAAGACTGCAGCAGGTATTGCTGCTGCTAAGAAAGATGGTAATAAAGAGCTTAAAGATGTAGCGAAGAAAGATGCAGTTATTGCTGCGGGTATAGCTTTAAGAGCAATGGCAAAGGATGGTAAATTTGCTGCTAAGAATGGTGACAATGCTAAAGATGCCAATGCAGTAAATGGAGCAGTAGTAAGTGCAGTCTCAAAGACACTTGGCACTCTTATGCTTGCAATAAGAAATACAGTGGATGGTGGTTTAAAGTCAATAAGTGATGCTCTTGCTACAGTTACACAAGAAGATAAATCTGCAGATTCTACTACACCTGCAGACGCAACAGTTAGTGGACAGCAACAATAAAAAATTATTAATAAACATAACTAAATAAAGTCATTTGAGGGAAACCCTTCTCTTCATGAGATTCGTTTTCCTTTTATTTTTACTTCTTAGCTGTGGCAGTGGTCAACAGGCTGCAAACTCAGGTAATCCTGGAACAGCAGGAGGAGAGCAACAAGGGGTTGGGAGTTTAAGTACAGTGCTAATGGAAGTAGGTAGAATTGCTGAAAATGCCTTTTATTCATTTTTAGAGTTACTCTCAGATACATTAGGCTTTACTGTTAAATCAACTACAAAGAAAGAGGATGTAGGAGGTTCTTTTAACAGTTTAGGTGCAAAGCTTGGACAAGCATCAGACGAATTAGAGCAAGTATCAAAGAAGTCAGAAATAGAAGGAGCTAAAAATGGATCAATAGCCATAGCAATTAGAAGTGCAGTTGATGTTGCTAAGACTACTTTAAACACATTAAAAACTTATTTAGAATCTTTCAACGATATAGGTGATTCTACTAACAAGGTAGTTGATGTAGCAAATAACCAAAATGGAATAGCAGCAGATGAAGGTGCATTAAAGAAAGCTTTTAAAGCATTTAAAGGGTTCGTGGACACAGCAGAAGGAGCAGGGATTAATAAACCGAAAGAGAGTAATGTGACATTATCCCAGCGATCAATAGGGGTTGATGCAAAAGATGGAGCTAAGGTCTTAACAACAGGTGCTGCCGGAGCAGCAGTTGGTAATGCAGGAGGTAAAGAAGAAGTGCAAGGAGTAGGGATAACAGCAGTAAATAAGTTATTAGTAGCAGTAGAAGATATATTTAAAAAGACAGTTTAAAACAGAGAAAGAAAAAATAGATGAAGCAAGAGAGCCAAAAGCAGTAGCTCAGCAGTAAACTAGATAGTTAGATTATTTAGTGATGAGAGTAGAAGGCATCTTAGATTTATATCTAAGATGCCTTCTATATTGTTGTAATCAAACTTAAGAAGTTAAATTAGCTGTTGAATCTAAAATTTCTTTCTTTGATTCACTTATCAAAATAGGTCAAGGATTTCAAGAGATTTTTGGTTTTTTTGGTAATGCTATTGGTGATACTTTTGGACTTACTGTAGTTAAATCTGGTGATAAGAAAAGTAAAGTTGGTGAACACTTTGAGAAAATAAAAAAAGGTTTGGAAGATACTAATGGGAAGTTAAAAGAGCTATCAAGTGAAATCTCTGAAACAAAAAATGCTAATGGTAGCACAATTGAAGTTGTTAAGGGTGCAATTAACAGTGCTAGTGATGTTTTTATAAAACTAATTGACTCTGTAACCAAATTATCTGATGTAACTAATGATGGTGCTGATATTGGGGATACTGCTAGTGCTTCGGCTGCAGTTGCTGCTGATAAAACTAGTGTTGATGCTATTATTAAAGAAGTTAAAGCTATAATTGAGACTGCTAAAGAATCAGGCGTAAAGATTGAAGCTGGAGATGCTGGTAATGCAGTAAATGCTGCTGCTGCTACTGCTCCTGCTGCAATTGGGAGTAATAATGCAGGTCAGGGCGCTGGTGATAAATTAGCAGCTGAAGTAGCTAAGGCAGACCCATGGGCAATGATTGATAAGATTAAAAATTCTACAACTAATACCGCTGTTCTTGCTGGTAACGATAAAGACGCTGGAACATTAGCTACTGGTACTAATGCTAATGATGCTAATGGAGCTGGTGCTAAAACAAATGCAGACTTGGCAGCAGCGGTAGCTCTTAAGGCTATTACTAAAGATGGTAAATTTAGTGCTGCGGCTGGTGATGTTGAAGTAGTTAAAGCTGCTGCTGTAAGTGCTGTAAATAAGGTATTAGGAATACTTGATTTTATAATTAGGAAAACAGTAGGAAGCAATCTAAATAAGATAAGAGAAGCTGTTAAGGGAATACAATATTCTGAAACTACTACTGAATCAACTGAAGCTAGTGCTACTATTCAACCCGCTGCTACTAAATAAATTATCTATTTAAATAATCTACTAAATAAAGTCATTTTAGGAAAACTCTTCTTTTTATGAGAATTGTTTTCCTTCTTTGCATTTTTGTGACGCATTAAATATTTGTACTAAAGATAAATAAATAGGATCTAGTTAAACCTTTTTAGCTAAGTGGTAAATGATTGATGAGATTAGTTTTGATTAGTAAGTGAGTAGAATTATTTGGAAAGTAAAGGTAGGAACTAGGTTTCTTAGTTTTTGTTTTTATTGAATGATATGTTTAATTTAGTTAATTATTTTTAATTATTTGTTTTTTAAGGTGTAAATTGGATGTAATTGATTACAAGTTTTATATTAAGATTATATTTTTGTTCTTTATTGTATAAATTTACTTAATAAAATAGTTTTGTTGTGTTTTAAGTAGGTCAAAGTGAGAGTATTGTATTATTTTAATAATTTATTTGAAATTTAAAATAAAAGGTGTATATTTACCAGTAATTATTATATTTCAATATCGAGATTCAATAATTAAATAATTTGATATCCCAGGAGGGAGATATGAAGAGAAGTATTTTATCAGTATGTATGTTAACATTATTATGTTTGTTATCATGTGATATAAATGCCCTTAATGAATTGCTAGATAAAGCAAGGGAAAAGTTTTTAGATGAAAGCAAAGATAATAAAGATTTAAACCATAAACAAGAAAATCAGGAAGATAAAGAGGAACAAGCTGATATTATCGATGATCTTGAAGTGATACCAGGCATGGAGGTCATTCCTGTGGATTCCTTAGTATCTGTTAATGCGGAAGTTTCAGTGATTCTAGAGCCGATATACTATTCCCAAGTAAAAAGAGAGATAAAAGAAGAGGATTTAGTTCCAAGTACTGAGTGTGAAAAAGAAGCAGAGAAAGCAATTAAAGATATAGAAAATGCTATTGGATCTTCTGGTTTTTCATCATTAATTGAAAATGCACATAACATGAGAGGTAAATATGGACAAATGAGAACCGAGCTTCAAGATTTATATGTGAAAATCCAAGATGAAAAAAAATTACTGGGCACAGATTTTAAGAATAATAGGGAAAAAAGGAAAGGCTTAAGTCGCTTAGAAGGGCAATTAAAAGAGGAAATTTTTAATGTTGAAAATATTATGAGTAAAATTGATATTGCAATTGGTGAAATAGAGTCTGCTAAAGCATTATTTGAACAGGCACAAAAACTTTAGATAGAGCTATTACCAATAGATTAGAAAAAGTAACAAATAGATATTTAAGAGATATATCAATAACATTATCCAGGATGCAAGAAGATATGCAGAAAGTTCTCTAGAGCAAGTAGAATCTTCCTCTTCTAGTATAGGTGAAGCAACAGGGTTAAGGAAAAATACAGAAGATATTATTAAGGATACAAAATTCTCTTTAACCAAGCTTGATAAATAGAAAATGTATTAAGAATATTAAAAACATTCTTGAATGCTAAATTTTAAAAAGAGAAACCTTTAAACATGAGTTTCTCTTAGATTTTGTTCGGTTGATTTATGAAAAACAACTTTCAAAGGATTTGTTTATTGATAAGTCAGAGATCGTTTGATTTTATCTTTCTTCTAATATAGGAGAAGCAATAGGAATAAAGAAAGAGATAGAGAAATCATTAATGAGGCAAAGTCCGTTCTAGAGAATCTTGAAAGATAGAGACGGTAAAGATTTAAATATTTTATAACATTAGTATTTTCAATAAGAGTTCCTTATAAAGGAACTCTTATTGATTTTATTTAAAGAAGTTTTTACAAACCAATTACCTTTAAGATTTGACTGTGTATTTATTTTATATTCCCATTTTAAGGATATTAATAAGAGTAGAGATTGTTGTTTTAAATTATTTTAAAGCTTTGAGGGGTAATTGTTTTTGAATGCTGATATCGAAAAAGATGATTTATTAAATAAGGAATATAAGGTTTTAGATAAAGGCTTTATAAAGCTTGTTGATTATGTGAGGTAGTGGTGCAAGAATATTTAAGGCGATGAGAGAGGATTGTTAATGTGATGAGCTTATAGATTATTTAATGAGAAATGAACATACAAGTCTATTTGAATAAGTAATGTTTATATTTTATGTTAATGCATCATGTTTTGTTGCAATCTATACTTAATCAAGAGTGTAAATTATTTGTAAAGGCTACTGGAATTGAAGAAATTTAAAATAAAAAATAACAATAAAGACTTATAGAGCAAAGACAGTAGTAAATAATCAAGGTGATTTAAAGTAAAGATTTTCTTGTGATTTAAAAGGTCAGACGGGAAATATGTTTTCTTGTTTATATATGTATATAAAATTATACTAATTGGTATTAATCTATTTTTAATCATTTTAGCAATTATATAGGGGGTATAGTTGTTTGCACCAAAATCATAACCGAACAATATCAAGATAAAAAGAATAGTTAATAATAATAGTAGTGTAAAGTAATAGAAAATAAAAAAAAGTCAGAAATTTTAATTAAAAATTTGTATTTTAAACAAAGTGATATATATTATAAATTAATAATGATTATTATTTAATATAATAATCATTATTAATTTCAAGGAAGGAGAATATTTATGAGAAAAAACTTATTTATATTTACATTGTTAGTTGTAGGATTAGTATCTTGTGATCTAAATTCTAAATTATTGGATAATAAAAAAGTGAACAAAGATGTTCCAAAAGAGGTTGTAGATAGTGTTCAAGGAGATGAGCCCTACAAAGAAGTTAATGTCGATGGTTTAGAAAAGGTTGTAGATGATGTTCAAATAGATGAACTAGCAAAGGAAGATAAGGATGTTGCTGAGAAGGAAAAATTAATATCTGAGCTTAAAAAGGATACCGAAGGTCTTATTAAAGTAGTAAATAAAGATAAGACTGAAGTTGAGGATGGAACTCAATATGGAATGAAGGATGAAGTATTTAAAGCAGTGACAAATACTGTTAATAATAAGACACTAGATAATGATGAGAATAAGGAAGCAAGAAGATTATTTTATTCTTCTTTGAAATACGATAAAGAGAAAATAAAAGACTTTGCAAAGATTCTTAAAAATATCGAATCAGATGGTACAAACAAGGGTACATGGATTAAGGATATAATGAGTGCAGGGAGAGAACATCTTCAATCTAATTTTGAGAAAATAATTGATAAAGTAGAAAAGAGTAAAGATAAACTTGATAAATTGAGTCTTGTTGATTTAAAAGAAGTTAAAACAAAGTTTGACGAAATTAAGTCACAAAGAGAAGCTTTTATAAAAGCTGTAGGTAGTCTTATTGCATCTTATAAAGCCAAGACAGATGGTATTGATTCTGATAGTGAGAAATTAATAAAGCATGTTGAGAAAGAATATAAAGATCTCATTACAGTTAAAATTCCTGGAATGAAATCAGTATATGATAAGATTGTAGGTGTTCTAGATACAATTAAGTAATTATTAATGATATTTAAATACAAAGGAAGATAGGCTATGTTTAGCTATCTTCCTATTTTTTATTTAGAGTGAGTAAAAGTACTATTTATCTAGCAACAATATTTGTATGAGTAAGTAAGTTTTTTACTAATGTAAGTTTTGAGTATGGATTTTTTAATGCTTGGTATGTTTGATAATCTTTATAATCTGGGTATGCTTGGAGATCTTTGTTATTAAATTCTTGTATTTTTGTAATTAAAGAACTTACTTCAGTTTTGAGTTCATCTAATTTTGTTTTTGCAGACAGGTCACTTTGTAAATTTCCACCATAATCATTATAAGTAATAAGTATTGTAGCTGCATTTAAACTCTTTTCAATTTCACTTAGGAGTTTTTTAAGATCCGCTTCTAATTTATCTTTTGTAAATTTGGAGAGTTCTTCTCTTGCCATTTGTTTTTCATGTTCTTCAGCTCTTATTCCATAATAATTGCTTAATTTGATTCTATGGAATTCAATTGTATCCAAGTCATTTTTTATTTGTTCAGCTATTTTAAGTGCTTGCTCAACACTATCTGTGATATTCTTTAGTTTAAATTTATATTGGTTGTCTAATCTGGTTTCTAGCTTAGAATCTTCATTCTCATCTTTGTCAAATTCATATTCTTCAACTGTTATGGGACTGTCAGAGTATAAACCCGATATTATTGGGTTTGAGTCATAATGTGAGTTATAGGTATATTCGTATTGAATATTATGTGATTCACCATTTAATGCATTCAGAGAAGTCTTACTGTTCCCTTTGAGAAGAATATTTGCATTTGATTGGTGTTCAACTGTCTTATTGTTTTGATGAGAGGGATTATTAATATTATTTTGACTGGAGTAGGTTGTATCATCATTTAGTATTAATATGTTGTTGTGTTCTGTTGTATGAGTTAAATCTGTTTTTGTAGGAATATTAATGGCTATTTTTTGTGTTGTTATATTTTCATCAGTATTTGAAGTACTGATTGAAGCGTTATCAATAATGTTATTATTATTAGAATAACTTTTACTTTGGCTTGTCTCAGTAGTTATAATAGTAATATCTTTGTGTGCAGGTAAACTGAATTCTTCTTTTTTTGTCTCAAAGGGAGTTGGAACTAATATACTTTTTTGAGGTTCAGTTTGTTTAGGTGATATATCTTTTGTACTTTTGCTATTAATTTTAGATAGATGTTTTTCTGAATGTTGATTATCACTAAAAATATTTTTCCTAGCTATTTCACTAGCATTCAGCATCATGGAGTTTATTTTATCAAGTGTTCCTGAATACTTTGTGTGAAATTCTTCATCAGTAAAAAAGAACTTACAACCAATCAAGCTGAGAAGAAAGGTTAAAGCTAAATATTTATTTTTTAAAATCATATTTTGTTCCTTGAAATTTACTTACTACTAGATAAGTATATATCAATATGAATGAATTTAATTATTTAAAACTTATATGACTGATTAGTAACAGGGCCAATCTAAGGATATTCAAATAAGATTATAAATTTATTAGGATGTTTTATACTATTAAAAACTAAACTAGTTTAGTTTTAATAGTATAAAACATCCTAATAAATTTATAATCTTATTTGAATATCCTTAGATTGGCCCTGTTACTAATCAGTCATATAAGTTTTAAATAATTAAATTCATT
>NZ_CP019368.1 GCF_000012085.2 Borrelia turicatae 91E135 | reverse complement strand
AAATCGAAAAAACATTTTCTGATAATATGTATGGACTACTTAATATGCCAAACCAAGTCAAAGAAGAAGTAAGTAGTAGCGATAAAGATAAGATGGATAAGATATTTGAAAAGATTAAATCTGGACTTTTAAAATTAGAACTTGATGATGAATTTGTTATTGCATATGGTTCAACAAGTTTGAAACTTGTTGAACCATATGCAATAACAAATTCATCATCTAATGTTTATTCTTCAACTTATTCATAGAAAGACTTCCTTATTAATACAATTCAGGCTGTTAATAATAAACAAGAAGTCTACTTAAAGACAAGTCATTTACTAAAAAATCAGATACTAATTTATCCATTAAATCCAAAATTACTAAAGTTAAAAACAAGTAAACACAATGTTGCCAATACCAAATAAACATGTTGATGAAGATCCAACTGGTATTGCACATTCATACCTTGATTTTGTACTTGGTGGACTCTTGGCAATAGATAATACTATTTTAAGAGTTGATATTAAACAAAGTTAAGGGATTGTAACTTATGGATAGTGATGTAGAATCATCTGGAAGATTTGGGGAGCTTTACTTAAAAATTAAAGCTCTCTTAAGTATAACTGACGAAATTTTAAGTTTTGAAAAATTTAAAAATCAGACAGATCTACTTGGAATGATACTTAGTACACGTGGTATTAACATTGACACATTAGATGTTAATCAAGCGTCTCTACTGCTTTACTATTACATAGGATTGAGCTTAAACGTTCCGGTATGCTTCGTGAGTTTGGTCTTGCATGATTAACAGGTTTAGTAAAGAATCATACTTCCAGTTTTACAAAGGAATATATTCATATGATGATGAGTTTGAAACACATGGGATTAACTTCGATAATAATAATTAACCCTGTTTGTTGAAATTATTATAGACATATCTCTTCTTCTCTTTCCTTCTCTATTTTTTCTCTCTTCTCAAGACTTAAACGTCTACCATTCCTTGCTTTAATAACAGATGTTCTACTTTCAACTTATATATTCTCTCCATAAGTCCCTTTGACAACACAATTACTCTTGTACTTATTCGGATATTGGATAAGGAAAAGAAATATATTAAAGAGCGGGATAGCACTACGTTCATAAAAATAACAGCAGTCAATAAGTTATCAATAGAAGTGAAAGACAATAAAGGCAACACTTTAAAAAACAAAAGAAAAATAGAGCAAACAAGAGATCCAAAAACACAAATAGATAGATTAATTACTTAAAATAAGAATAAAAAGCAACCCTCAAGATAAGCCTAATTTGTATTCTATATCTTATTTTATTAATCAGCAGGAGATAAGGTAGTAAATTAAAAAAAAGCAGGGATTCCTTGTAAGAATTCCTGCTTGTCAAAACTCATTCCAATGAATAATTTAAACACCACACTATATTACTTAGCTTTCACTACACTACTGGAATCTTCTTTTATGCAATCATCAACATCTTTTAAACATTTATCAACTGTTCTTCTTACAATAGATACTATCTCATTACAGTTTTACCAACTACTCCTATTAATACTGCATTCACTGCTTGTCCTGGTGCATGAGTAGCAACAGTTGCTAATTTACCATCCTTTGCCATAGCTCTCAAAGCTAAACCGGCTGCTATTACTGGCCCTTTGTCCCTAACATCAGCACCTGCATCTGTATTATCTTTATTAGCAACTGCAATGTCATAAGCATTTTTTGCTGCACTAATATTACCTGCTTGCTACTTGTATCCTTAGCTGCTTCAATTGCAGCTAATATATCTGAACCACTAGCTGCAATTACTGCTCTCTTGGCTCCACTTAGTGCCTTAGCATCAGCACCAACATCACCAGTGTCTTTAAATAACTTTGCAATCTCTTTAGAATCCTCAATCTGCTTATTAGCATTTCCTTTTAGATCAACACCAATTTCCTTTGCTGCTTCATAAATTAAGTTAATCCCTTCAACAAGACCCTTTACACTTTCTGTATTTGCTGGTGCTGCATTCTCAGTATCATCAACTTTACCACCAACTTTACCATTAGCACTACAGTAGCATCCTTAATTTTACTTGCTCCTTCAAATATCTTTCCTAAAGTACCAATTGCCTTATTTATTGTACTTTCAGCTTTGTCTTTTATTAAATTAAACTGTTCATTTCCCTTTAGCTCTTCTAATTTAACTTTAACTAATTGTACTGCTTCTCCAAGCTTACCCAATTGTTCTCCCACTTCTTTCTTAGTTGTATCTACAGTAAGACCAAGTAATCCTTTTAATAAATTTCCAAAAGAAACAAAGCATCCAAAAACAATTGTCTTGAGATTGAAATTACTGCACTTAAACTGCTTCCACCTGTAGCTGCCTCGCCATCCTTACCAGCTTGAAGTTGACCACTGCCACAGCTAAGAAGTAAGAACAAAGATATAAGTATAGTTATATTAAAGTTTTTAATTCTCTCATTTAATCTATGCTTCATATTATAGTCCCTCCTTATTGCAAGATAAAAATAAAGTCATCAATAACGCACTTAAAGTAATTCTTTTCATTATTACGTGCCTCCTTATTAACCATAGGGAAAAGATGGCTAACAAGTTTTGATAAGCATAAAAACAAAAACTAAAAGTATAGGCACTATAATCTTACAGAGGCTGTGCGTGATACAACAATTAATAAAATTGATTGTTTTTAACAAAAATTTAAATAATTTTGTTAAAAAAATGACTAAAAAATAATTGACAGAAGGTCAATTAAAGAAGGGACTAGGTAAATAAATTTACTTTACTAATAATGATATTAATGCTAAAAATATTCCTATATTAAGGGTAATTAGAGTTCCAAACATCCAATTATGTAGTCTTGATGTACTTTTAAATTCTGATGCAGTTTTATCAAGTTTATTATCAAGCTCCATTCTGTTAATTTCCATATCTTTTCGAACAAGAGAAACCTCATTTCTAACATTATCAATCTTATTATCCAGGTCTTTAATATCGGATTTTAATTCACTTCTAACGTTATCAATCTTATTATTAAGATTATTCTCAACTGTATCTATTTTGGTATCGAGTTCATTGAATTTAGTATCTATTTTATTATCAAGTTCAGTCTTGACAGATTTAATCTCAGCTTGTAAAAGAGCTTCAACTTTTTCAATCTTGATGTTAAGATTATTCTCAACAGTATTAATCTTGTTATCAAGTTCATTGAATTTAGTATCGAATTTATTATCCAGGTCTTTAATATCGGATTTTAATGTTGTCTCAACCCTTTGAATCTCAGCTTGTAAAAGAGCTTCAACTTTTTCAAGCTTTATATCAAAGTTTTCTTTTAAGAATTCAATATCTTTATAAGTCAGTTCATTACGATAATATCTGTAAGACAGATCAATAGCAATATCTCTATTAATACCAGCCTTGGTAAGTTCTGCTATAACCATTTGTTGAGTAACTACTGGTTGAGCAAGTCCCATAAAACACTCCTTATATAATTATTATATAATATTTTAAGTGTTATAGGAACCTTATTTTAGTAAAATGTGCTTTAAGATTACGCACTCCCAAAGTCAATAACATATATGATGCTGAGAGGCTATCTAATAAATCATCATCACTCTTACCATCTCCTTTGTACTTATAAATATCAGATATAGCTGACTTACTTGAATAATCCATAATACTAAGTTTAGATGTAGCAAATGGTTCTATTAACGTAGCAATTTTCGTAAATTTATTACTTATAGGTTTAATTGGAGCAATTTTAAACTTATGACTCATACCTTCTCTAAGATTAAGAAAGATTTTAGTCACATTCCCATGCCAGAAGTGTTATCCCTATCTTCAAAATAAAGTGTTAGGTCAATTTCTTTTGGTTTATCAAAAAGCTCAAATACAATCTTAATAACAACATTTACTTACCTTAGTATATGTTGTTAAAGGATTGCTATCAATACTATTTAAACCTGAGTATTATTACAGATAGTAAAAAAGGAAAACAATTCTTATGAAGAGAAAAGTTTTCCTCAAATGACTTTATTTAGTTATGTTTATTAATAATTCTTTATTGTTGCTGTCCAATAGCTGTTGCATCTGCAGGTGTAGTAGAATCTGCAGATTTATCTTCTTGTGTAACTGTAGCAAGAGCATCACTTATCGTTTTTAAACCAGTATCAACAGTATTTCTAATAGCAATAATAAGAGTACTTAAAGTCTTACCAACAGAACTAGCAACAGCACCATTAACTGCATGAGCAGATTTCTCTTCATTTTGTTTAGCAGCAAATTTACCATCCTTAGCCATTGCTCGCAATGCTATCCCTGCTGCAATAACTGCGTCCTTTTGTGCTGCATCAAGAGTTTTAGTAGCACTATCATTTTTAGCAATCGCAATCTCTGCCGCATTATTTACTACATTAATATCTTTATTTGCAGTAGCTTTCTCAGACTTAGCAATAGCTTTTAGAATGTCAGCGCCAGTTATAGCTCCGATTGAAGCACTAGCTGCAGCAGCTTGTGCTTCTGTTCCATCATTAGCACTTCCTTTAGCAAGCAAATTACCAACTGACTTTTTTTCAGTATCTGCGGTTTTAGTAGCATCTGGATTTCCTTCATTATCTTTTAAAACTACGTCAACAATAGTTTTAATTCCTTTAACAAGAGCATTTACACTTGCTGTTTCTCCAGGTACAGCATCCTCATTTTGTTTAGCATTACCAATAACAACATCAGTAGTAGCCCCTTTAGCTGCTGTTTTAGCCCCTTCTGCTATTTTATCTAATGTGTTAGTGATAAATGTATCAACTACTCCCTTTATCTTTAGATAGTTACCATTCGTAGCAACTTCCTCTTGTAACTTCTTTTTAACTGTGTTTATAGTAGTTTCAATATCAGTGAAGTACTGACCAATGTCAGACTTCTTAGTCTCAGCTTTAATGCCAAAAGCCCCAGCAACCATATCAGAAAGTGAAGTAAAAACATCTAAGAAGCCTTTACCTAAATTAGCAATAGAAGTTAAGAATAAGGTTTTAGGATCTTCCACCTTAGCACTCCCACTGCCACAGCTAAGAAGTAAAAATAAAGTCATTAATATAATATAAATAAAAGGAAAACAATTCTTATGAAGAGAAGAGTTTTCCTCAAATGACTTTATTTAGTTATGTATTTGTTATTAATCATTATTTATTGTTACTGTCCACTAGCTGTTGCGTCTGCAGGTGTAGTAGCTTCTGCAGACTTATCTTCTTGTGTAACCGTAGCAAGAACTGCATTTATTGTTTGCAATCCACTATCAACAGTATTTCTTATTGCTATTATTAGAGTACTTAAAGTCTTACCAACAGCACTAGCAGCTGCTCCATTCACTGCATGAGCGGATTTATCTTCATTTTGCTTAGAAGCAAACTTACCATCCTTAGCCATGGCTCTTAAAGCAATACCAGCAGCAATAACTGCATCTTTCTGCCCATCTCCAAAATCTTTACCATTAGCATCAGCCTTAGCAGCAGCAATGTCAGCAGCATTTTTCGCGTTTTCAATTTTAGGATCATCAGAAACTGCATCAGACTTAGCAATAGCTTGTAAAATATCAGCACCAGTTACTGCTCCTATTGATGCACTAGCAGCAGCAGCATGTGCTTCTGTCCCATCATCCTTTTTACCAAGCAACTTACCAATTGATTTTTGCTCTGTGTTACCAGTCTTAGTAGCGCTTGCATCTCCTTCACCCTTTTTTAGAACCACACCAACTATATCTTTAATTCCTTTAACAAGGGAGTTGACACTTGCAACCTCTGCAGGTGCAGGATCTTGACCATCTTTAGTAGCACCACCAATAGCAGCATCACCAGTAGCCCCTTTAGCCGCTTCTTTAGCTCCTTCTGCAATCTTGTCTAATGTGTTAGTGATAAATGTATCAACAACAGATTTAAGTTTTGAGTAATTCCCATTCGTAACAACTTCATCTCGTAATTTCTTTTTAACAGATGTCATAGTCTTTTCAATATCAGTGAAATACTGACCAATATCAGATTTCTTAGTGTCAGCTTTAATACCAAAAGCGCCAGCAACCATATCAGAAAAGGAAGTAAAAACATCTAAGAAACCTTTACCCAAATTAGCAATAGAGTTTAAGAATGTGGTTTTAGGATCTTCCACCTTAGCACTCCCACTGCCACAGCTAAGAAGTAAAAATAAAAAATAGAAGTTATTATTAAGTAATAAAACAAGATAAAAACAATACATAAATATAAATCTAAAATTAATAAGTAATCATAAGAAATCTAAAGAAGTATAATAAAGTAGTAAAGCAAGTAGAGAAAGAATAAAGAAACAAAAAAAGCTAAGAGAAAAAAACTCCTAGCTTATTATTTATAGACTTTATTTTATCAGATAATTACGATTAATTAAAAAGTAATCTTATAATAATAAATTAACTTGTTTATCCTTAGTTAGATTGAACAGTAGATGCTGACTTAGCAGGAGTTGAAAGCGCATTTATTGCAGCTGTTACTGCAGCTTCAGCAGAAGTTAACAAAGCATCAATTGCTGTATTGAGTTTAATAAGCTCTTCCGCGCCTTTATCCTTGGCTCCAGTATCTGCTATATCTATAGCTGTCTTCGCATCAGCATCCTTAACATCATCTTTACCAAGATCAGCTGTCTTTGATTTAGCCTTGGTTAAAAAGGATGTACTTGCATTCTTAACAGTAGTAATTTTTCCCTTTAAGTCATCAGAAATTCCAACTTTTTTTTCTAATGATGCTAATTTAGTATCTACAGCTGATATTACACTATATGCTCCTGAAATTAATTTTGCATTCTTATCAGCATCAGTTTCAAGACCATTGGCACCAATTTTTTTCCCGATAGCTTTAGCAAGCTCATCAATGGATTTAACTAAAGTATGAACGTCTTTAACACTCTTAGCAAAAGCAACAGCATCGGTAATGTTTTTAGTTATTGTAGCTAGGTCAAGGATTGTGCCATCAGGCTTAGCAGCTTGCCCTTCTTTAGGAGTAGTAGCTGAATTATTACAAGATAAGAGTAAAAATAAAGTCATTAATAACGCACTTAAAGTAATTCTTTTCATTATTACGTGCCTCCTTATTAACTCAAAGGGGCAAGATAAAAATAAAAGGAAAACAATTCTTATGAAGAGAGAAAAGTTTTCCTCAAATGACTTTATTTAGTCATGTATGTTTTATTGATAATTATTTATTATTGCTGGCCACCAGTTACTGCGCCTGCAGGTGTAGTAGCTTCTGCAGACTTATCTTCTTGTTTAACGGCTGCTAGTGTTTCATTGATTGTTTTTAATCCACTATCAACAGTATTTCTTACTGCAATAGTTAAAGTATTTAATGCATTAGTAACAGCACTTACTACTAATCCCGATATTAATTTCTTTGACTCATCAGCGTTACTCATTAAACAAACTTACCATTCCTAGACATAGCTCTTAATGCTATAATACCTGTATAGGTATATCTTTTTTAGATTTTACAATAATAAGTTTTAATCATTATAAGTACCCTTCTTAGCTAAATACAGCTTCACTACATCTTTATATTCCTTAACTTTATCATCTTTCTTAACAGCAATAGCTTTTTAATATTTAAGCCCCAAATAACTTACCAAGTTTCTTCTTATCATCCTAAGATCAAGATTAGGTTTCTCTGCTTGTCCATTCCCTCCTTTAAATACCAAATCAAAAATTTATTTAATTCCTTCAACAAGGTCCTTTACACTTGTAGTATAAACTACTAATACAAATCATTAGAATTTCATAATACCACCAATTGATGCTACATCAGTAACAAAACCAGCGGATTTCTTTTGCTCCTACAACAATCCTGTCAATATCCTTGTAATAAACTTATCAACTACTTCCTTATATTCTCACAATTACCATTCCTTGCCACCACAATATTTTAATTTATCTTTTAATGTTTGCATAGTGGTTGCAATAACTATAAATAATGTTCAATATCGCTCTTTTTAGTAGCAGCCTTAATACCAAAAGCATCAGACACAACATAACCAAAAGAAGTAAAAACAAATAACAAATCTTTTTCTAAATTAGATATAAAAGATTAAAATATAACTTTAAGATTATCTGCATTACTACCAGACTATCTAACTTCTGATTTTCCATTACAACAACATAGAAGGCATACTAGACTTATCTCTAAAATTGCCTTCTACTCTTACTTTTAAGTAATTAATTTATCTTATTGCTGACTTAACTTTGAAACCGCTGCCTTTGGCTCTCTTGATTCATCTACTTCTTTCTTTACTTTTTCAAGCACATTCTTTACTGTCTTTTTAATTATATCTTCTACTGCTCCTAACAACTTATTTACTGCATCTATACCTACTGCTTGTACATCTTCTTTTCCTCCTGAATTCTTATCTGCAGCTCCTGATGCTAGTTTCCCTGCATTAACCAGTGAACGCAATGCTATCCCTCCTGCTACTGCTGCCGCTTTTGGAGTCACAGCTTTTCCTAAGAAATCTCCATTACCTCCTTTTGCGAAACTTATCGCAGTCGTATTTTCATCCGCAGCTTTTTTTAGTTCTTCATCACCTTCTTCTGATACAACTATTGATGCTAGCAT
The DNA here is from genome assembly GCF_000012085.2 of Borrelia turicatae 91E135. Lineage (NCBI taxonomy): Bacteria > Pseudomonadati > Spirochaetota > Spirochaetia > Spirochaetales > Borreliaceae > Borrelia > Borrelia turicatae. The sequence continues at coordinate 30,198 of NZ_CP019368.1, read as the reverse complement.
TTCCTCTCCACTTACTGTTGACAGTATTGCTGCTGCTTTTCCTGCATCTGTTGCTGCTGGCTTGTGAGCACTACTAATAGATAATATTTTAGCTCCTTCTTTATTATCTGTCCCAGTTACATTTAATGCTGCAGTCCCTGCCTTTGGCTCTGGAACACCTGTTTCCTTTGCTGCTCTTACTATTTCCTTCAATGCTTTAAGAGCTTTATTTAATCCATCTATACTTGCTGATGTTCCTTCTTTATTACTTGCTGCTTCACCTATTGGATTAGCATCACCTATATCTTTTAAAGACCCTAAATGTTCTTTTAATGTACTTAAAGTAACCTTAGCTGCTTCAACTGCTACTCTAATTGGATTTTTTGATACATCATTTTTATCAACACCTAATGTTGCTTTTTTTGCTACCTCTTCTAATTCTGCTGATGCTACTCCACGCTTCTTACCTAGCTTATTAAAATGCTCTCCTACCTGATTCTTAGTTGTATCTTTAGTTACAGTAAAGCCTAATACATCTGAAACCAATGTCATAAATGAGTAAAAGACATTTTCAGTACTTCTTACTACTTCCATTAATACTGCACTTAAACTGCTTCCACCTGTAGCTGCCTCGCCATCCTTACCAGCTTGAAGTTGACCACTGCCACAGCTAAGAAGTAAGAACAAAGATATAAGTATAGTTATATTAAAGTTTTTAATTCTCTCATTTAATTTATTCTTCATATTATAGTCCCTCCTTATTGCAAGATAAAAATAAAGTCATTAATAATGCACTTAAAGTAATTCTTTTCATTATTACGTGCCTCCTTATTACTCAAAAGGGGCAAGATAATTAACAAGATTTGATAAACATAAAAACAAAAACTAAGAACGCATAGATAATTTAACATTTCAGAGATTAAAAACAACTAATTTACTAATTGTCTCTAACAAAAAATTAAATGATTTTGTAAAAAAATGACTAAAAAATAATTGACAGAAGGTCAATTAAATAAGGAAGGCTTTAGGTAAATAAATTTACTTTACTAATAATGACATTAATGCTAAGAATATTCCTATATTAAGAGTAATAAGAGTGCCAAACATCCAACCATGAAGTCTTGATGTACTATCAAACTTGATTTTATTAATTTCCATATCTTTTCGAACAAGAGAAATTTCATTACTAACAGATGCAATATCAGATTTTAATTCATTCCTAACTGTATCAATCTTATTATCAAGTTCATTGAATTTAGTATCAATCTTGATGTTAAGATTATTCTCAACTGTATTAATCTTGTTATCCAGTTCATTGAATTTGGTATCTATCTTAGTGTTAAGATTATTCTCAACTGTATCTATTTTGTTATCCAGTTCAGTCTTGACAGATTTAATTTCAGCTTGTAAAAGAGCTTCGACTTTTTCAAGTTTAATATCAAAGTTTTCTTTTAAGAATTCAATATCCTTGTAAGTCAGTTCATTTTTATAATATCTGTAAGACAAATCAATAGCAATATCTCTATTAATACCAGCCTTGGTAAGTTCTGATATAACCATTTGTTGAGTAATAACAGGTTGAGCAAGTCCCATAAAAACACTCCTTATATAATTATTATATAATATTTTAAGTGTTATAGGAACCTTATTTTAGTAAAATGTGCTTTAAGATTACGCACTCCCAAAGTCAATAACATATATGATGCTTACATGCTATCTAATGAATCATCATCACTCTTACCATCTCCTTTGTACTTATAAATATCAGATATAGCTGACTTACTTGAATAATCCATAATACTAAGTTTAGATGTTGCAAATGGCTCTATTAACGTAGCAATTTTAGTAAATTTATTACTTATAGGTTTAATAGGAGCAATCCTAAACTTATGACTCATACGTGCTCTAAGATTAAGAAATGTTTTAGTCACATTCCCATGACCAAAAACGTCATCCCTATCTTCAACACAAAGTGTTAGGTCTCTTTTCTTTATCTTACCAAAAAGCTCAAATGCAGCCTTACCATCAATCTGTTGTTAAATGATTGCTATCAATACTATTTAAACCTGAGTATTATTACAAGATATAGACAAAAGGGAAACTCTTCTCTTTATGAGAATAGTTTCCATCAAATGACTTTATTTAGATTATTTAAATAGATAATTCATTTAGTAGCAGGGGGTTGAGTAGTATTAGCTTCAGTTGATTCAGTAGTAATTTCAGAGTACTGTATTCCCTTAACAGTTTCTCTTATCTTATCTAGATTGATTGCTACTGTTTTCCTAATTATAAAATCAAGTACTCCTAAAACCTTATTTACAGCACTTGCTGCTGCCGCCTTAACAATATCTTTATCAGCAGCATTAGCACTAAATCTACCATCTTTAATCATAGCTTTAAGAGCAATAGCAGCTGCTAAGTCTGCATTAGTAGCCGCCTTAGCACCATTATTGCCATTAGCATTACCACCAGTAGCTAATGCCCCAGCATCGTTATTGGCATTAGCACTAAGGGCACCTTCTTTGGTTTTAGCATTTTTAACCTTGTCAATCATTGCCCATGGGTCTGCCTTAGTTATCTCATCAGCTAGTTTAGAACCAGAACCAGCACCATTATTATCACCAAGTGCAGCAGTGGCAGTAGCATCAGCAGCAGCTGCTCCAGTACCACCGTCATTGCCTTTGTCAATCTGTACACCAGACTCTTTGGCAGTCTCAATTATAGCTTTAACTTCTTTAATAACAGTTTCAACGCTATCTTTATCAGCAGCTACTGCAGCACCAGCTGCATTATCACCAATTAAAGCATCATCATTAGTTACACTAGCAAGTTTGGTTACAAAGTCAACTAGTTTTACAATAACGTCACTAGCACCTTTAATTGTAGCCTCAACTCCTGTAGTATCAGCATGAGGAGTAGAAGTTATGTCTTTTGCTAATCCATCTAGTTTATCCTTAGTACCTTCCAAACCTTTTTTTATTCTTTCAAAGTGTTCACCAACTTTACTTCTCTTATCATCAGATTTAACTACTGTAAGTCCAAAAGTATCTCCAATAGCATTACCAAAAAAGCCAAAAATCTCTTGAAATCCTTGACCTATTTTGATAAGTGAATCAAAGAAAGAAATTTTAGATTCAGCAGCCAGTTTCTCAGGTTGAAGTTGTCCACTGCCACAGCTAAGAAGTAAAAATAAAGTCATCAATAATGCACTTAAAGTAATTCTTTTCATTATTACGTGCCTCCTTTTTTACTAAGGGGAAAAAGATGGTTAATAAGCTTCAAAAAAAAATAAAAACAGAAGATAAAAGAATAAGTACTTTAACATCGCAGAGATTGAGTATGATACAACAATTAACAGGATTAATTGTTGTTAACAAATAATTAAATGATTTTGATAAAAAATAATTGATATGTAATCAATTAAAGAAGGGGCTAGTTGAATAAATTTACTTTACTAATAATGACATTAATGCTAAGAATATTCCTATACTAAGGGTAATAAGGGTACCAAACATCCAATTATGTAGTTTAAGTTTACTATCCAGGTCTTTAATATCAGATTTTAATTCACTTTTAACATTATCAATCTTATTATCAAGTTCATTAAATTTAGTATCTATTTTGGAATTAAGATTATTCTCAACAGAATCGATTTTGGTATCCAGGTCTTTAATGTCAGATTTTAATTCATTTCTAACGTTGTCAATTTTATTATCAAGGTCTCTAATATCAGCTTGTAAGGTTGCTTCTAGCTTTTCAAGTTTAAGGTTAAAATTACTCTCTAAATACTCAATATCTTTATAAGTAAGCTCATTTTTATAATATCTGTAGACAGATCAATAGCAATATCTTTACTTATACCAGCTTTGGTAAGTTCAGCAATAACCATTTGTTGAGTAATAACAGGTTGTGCAAGTCCCATAAAAATCTCCTTATATAATTATTATATAATATCTTAACCCTTATAGGAACCTTAATTTAGTAAAATGTGCCTTAAGAGGGTCACTAAATCTAACATAAAGTGGTTAGTCTATTTTTTTTAGCTTATCAAAAAGCTCAAATACAATCTTAATAACAACATTTACTTACCTTAGTATATGTTGTTAAAAGATTGCTATCAATACTATTTAAACCTAAGTATTATTACAAGATATAGATAAAAGGAAAACGAATCTCATAAAGAGAAGAGTTTTCCTAAAATGACTTTATTACTTAGATTATTTAATTAGATAATTTATTTAGCAGCAGCAGGTTGAATAGTAGTACTAGATTCAGTTGCTTCAATAGTAGTTTCTGAGTACTGTATTCCCTTAACAGTTTCTCTTATCTTATCTAGATTGCTACTTACTGTTTTCCTAATAATAAAATCAAGTACTCCTAATACCTTATTTACCGCACTAGTTGCTGCCGCCTTAACAATATCTTTATCAGCATCAACAGCACTAAATTTACCATTCTTAGTCATTGCTTTGAGAGCTACTGCTGCTACTAGGTCAGCATTACTCTTAGCACCAGCTGCAGCATCAGCCTTATCATTAGAAGCAGCTAGTGCTCCAGCTTCATTATCGGCACCGTTAAGTTTAGCAGGAGTAGTAGCAGTAGCATTTTTAATCTTATCAATCATAGCCCATGGATCTGCCTTAGTTACCTCATCAGCTAATTTAGAACCAGCACCAGCAGCAGCATGAGCATTATTACCACCAAGAACAGCAGGGGCATCAGTAGAAGCATTAGCAGTAATAGCACCACCTTCGGTTCCTTTTTCAATCTTTACATCAGACTTCTCTGCTGCATCAATAATATCTTTAACCCCTGCAATAATAGCTTCAACTCCATCCTTATCAGCAGCACCAGGGGCAGCATTATTATTATGACCACCAAGTAGAGCATCTTCTTTAGTTACATCAGCAAGTTTAGTTAGAGAAGCAATTAGTTGTTCAAAAACATCATTTGCACCTTTAATTGCACCCTTAACAGCTTCAATTGTGCTGTTATTGGCATTTTTTGCTTCAGAGATTTCACTTGATAGCTCTTTTAACTTCCCATTAGTATCTTCCAAACCTTTTTTTATTCTTTCAAAGTGTTCACCAACTTTACTTTTCTTATCATCAGATTTAACTGCTGTAAGTCCAAAAGTATCCCCAATAGCATTACCAAAGATGCCAAAAATCTCTTGAAACCCTTGACCTATTTTAATAAGTGAATCAAAGAAAGAAATTTTAGATTCAGCAGCCAGTTTCTCAGCTTGAAGTTGACCACTCCCACAGCCAAGAAGTAAAAATAAAGTCATTAATAATGCACTTAAAGTAATTCTTTTCATTATTACGTGCCTCCTTTTTCTCAGGGGGACAAGACATAAATAAAAGGAAAACAATTCTTATGAAAAGAAGAGTTTTCCTCAAATGACTTTATTTAGTTACGTTTTATTAATAATGCTTTATTGTTGCTGTCCACCAGTTGCTGCTTCTGCAGGTGTAGTAGAATCTGCGAATTTATCTTCTTGTTTAACGGCCGCTAGTGCTTCACTAATTGACTTTAAACCACTATCAACAGTATTTCTTATTGCTATTATTAGAGTACTTAAAGTCTTACCTACTGCACTAGCAGCTGCCCCATTTGCTGCATGAGCAGATTTTGCTTCATTCTTAGAAGCAAATTTACCATCCTTAGCCATAGCTCTTAAAGCTATACCTCCTGCAATAACTGCATCTTTTTTTGTTGCAGCATCAAGATCATTCTTATCCTCTTTCTTGGCAATAGCAATACTTGCAGCATCTTTTGCTTGATCAATTGCAACATCTTTAGCATCAACAGAGCTAGCAATAGCTTGTAAAATATCAGCCCCACTTACTGCTCCTATTGATGCACTTGCTGCTCCTGCTATGGCATCAGTACTATTATCTTTAGTACTACCAAACAATTTGGCAATTGATTTTTGCTCATCCTCTGCGGTCTTAGTAGCATCTGCTTTACCCTCATCCTTTTTTAAAACTACGTCAACAATAGTTTTAATTCCTTTAACAAGAGCATTTACACTTGCAGTATCTGCCGGTGCAGCATCTTGACCTGCATTAGTAGCACCACCAATCTTATCTTCTCCTGTAGCCCCTGTTGCTGCTGTTTTAGCCCCTTCTGCAATCTTGTCTAATGTGTTAGTGATAAATGTATCAACAACAGATTTAATTTTTGAGTAATTACCATTCTTTTCAACTTCATCTTGTAATTTCTTTTTAACTATGTTCATAGTTGTCTCAATAGAAGTGAAATACTGACCAATATCAGATTTTTTAGTGTCAGCCTTAATACCAAAAGCCCCAGTAATCATATCAGAAAAGGAAGTAAAAACATCTAAGAAGCCTTTACCTAAATTAGCAATAGAGTTTAAGAATGTGGTTTTAGGATCTTCCACCTTAGCACTCCCACTGCCACAGCTAAGAAGTAAAAATAAAGTTACAAATAAGCGATCTAAGTTATTATTAAGTGATAAAACAAGTTAAAATCAAGGTATAAATATAATCTAAAAGATAAAAGTAATCAAAGAAATCTACAAAGTATAATAAAGTAATAAAGCAAATAAATAGAGAATAAAGAAACAAAATAAGCTAAGAGAAGAAAACTCCTAGCTTATTATTTATAGACTTTATTTTATCAGATAATTACCTTAGATTAAAAACCAATCTTATAATAAATAATTAAATTGTTTATCCTTAGTTAGATTGAGTAGGGGAATCTGACTTAGCAGGGATTGAAAGCGCATTTATTGCAGCTGTTACTGCATCTTCAGCAGCCTTTAACAACTCATCAATGACTGTATTGAGTTTAATAAGCTCTGAGGCCCCTTTATCTTTTGTACCATCTGTTACATCTATAACATTTTTTGCATGCGCATCATCAACATCTTCTTTTCCAAGATTGGCATGATCTGCCTTCACTTTAGCTAAAAATGCTGTACTTTCCTTCTTAGCACTACCAACTTTTGCCTTCAAATCACTAGAAAGCCCAACTTTTTTTTTCTAATGATGCTAATTTAGTATCCACAGCTTCTATAACACTATATGCTCCTGCAATTAAGGATCCATTATGAGCACTTTCGGTAGCAAGTCCATTAGCATCAATCTTTTTTCCAATAACTTTAGCGAGTTCATCAATGGACATAACTAAAGTATGAACGTCTTTAACACTCTTAGCAAAAGCAACAGCATCGGTAATGTTTTTAGTTATTGTAGCTAGGTCAATAAGAGTACCATCAGATTTAGCCGCTTGCCCATCTTTAGGAGAAGTTCCTGAATTATTACAAGACATAAGTAAAAATAAAGTCATAAGTATAATATAAATAAAAGGAAAACGGTTCTTATGAAAAGAAGAGTTTTCCTCAAATGACTTTATTTAGTTATGTTTATTGTTATTAATTCTGATTATTAGTTTTTAATTTCAGGAATCTGCTTATCAGTAGTTACAGGAGTATCATTAGGATTAATTTTCATAGCATCTTTAACACCCTTAAGTCCCACGTCAATAGTATTTCTTATTGCTATTGTTAGTGTATTTAATGCTTTTGTTACTGCACTTAAAGCTACTCCCTCTATTGCTTTCTTTGCATCAGCATCACCATCACTAGCACCAGAAAATTTACCATTCTTTGCTATTGCTCGCAGTGCTATTCCTCCTGCTATTATTGCATCTTTTTTATTAGACTCAGCACCTGCACCACCAGCATGCTTAGCTAACGTAACAGCATCATTTTTAACCATAGCTTGTAATATATCAGCTCCGGTTACTGCTCCTACTGCTTTTGCTGCATCAGCTGCTACTTTCTTTGCTTCAGCAGCAGCACCTGCATTAGCATTAGCAAACAGTTTACCTGCACCATTATTATTTCTTGCATTACCATTTTCAGCGTTATTATTATCACCAGCATCAGCACTTCCTTTATTTCCAAGCACCACTTCTACAATCTTTCCAATCCCCTCAATAAGGGACTTAACTGCATTTTCCTCACCAGCAGCACCAACATTAGCAGTACCAACACTAGCAATTGAGTCATTACCTTCAGCACCCTTTACAGCCTCGCTTGCTCCTTCTATTATTTTATCAAGTGTTTCACTAACTAATTTATTTATTGCGGTCTCAGTTGCAGCAGTATTAGGATTATTTTCACTCTTCATGTCAACAACAATCTTATTAAGAGTTTCTTTAGTAGATGAAACAGTATCCTGAACGGTTTTAAAGTAATCTGCAACATCAGACTTCTTAGTATTAAAACCTAAAACACCTCCAACCATATCAGAAAGTGAAGTAAAAACATTTAAGAAGTCATTACTTAAACTAATAAGAGATTTCAAGAATCTACTCTGAGAATCCTACAAATAAGCAATCTAAGTTATCATTAAGGGATAAAATGAATTAAAATCAAGGAATAAATATAAGTCTAAAAGATAAAAGAAATCATAAGAAATCTTAAGAAGTATAATAAAATAGTAAAGCAAGTAAAGATAGAATAAAGAAACAAAATAAGCTAAGAGAAGAAAACTCCCAGCTTATTATTTATAGACTTTATTTTATCAGATAATTACGATTGATTAAAAAGTAATCTTATAATAATAAATTAAATTGTTTATCCTCAGGTGTTAGAAGGTTTAGCAGGAGTTGTAAACTCCTTGATTGCAGCTGTTACTGCGGCTTCTGCAGCACTTAACAAAGCATCTACTGCTGTGTTCAGCGCAACAAGTTCTTTTGCTCCTTTATCTCCAGTATTATCGCTTTTATCTATAGCATTTTTTGCATGCGCATCAGTAGCAGCTCCGTTAGCAAGTCCCAAAGTAGCATGTTGATTTTTCAACTTAGCTGTAAATGCTTTGGCTTTATCCTCAACATCTTTGACCTTTCCATTTAAACCTTTAAGGGATTCCGCTATTTTCAACTCTCCTACTTTTGATTCTATAGTTGTAGCCACACTATATGCCCCTGCCAATAAAGGAGTATAGTGAGCACCAGCACCTGCATCAGCTTCTAACCCATTTGCACCAATCTTTTTCTTAATAGCTTTAGCGAGCTCATCTATAGACTTAACTAAAGTATGAACTTCTTTAACATCTTTAGCAAAAGCAACAGCATCAGTTATGTTTTTAGTTATTGTAGCTAGGTCAATAACAGTGCCATCAGATTTAGCTGCTTGCCCATCTTTAGGAGAAGTTCCTGAATTATTACAAGAGATAAGTAAAAATAAAGTCATTAATAACGCACTTAAAGTAATTCTTTTCATTATTACGTGCCTCCTTATTAACCTAAAAGTAAATAAATAGTTAATCTTTGTTAGATAAAATGAAAGAAGGAAAACTACTCTCCTCACAAATAGAAAAGTGTTTCCCTTATATGACTTTATTATTTAGCACTGATCTTTTTATTTATAATTCTTTATTGATTTACACTAAATTGTTGCTTCTGCTGTTTTAGTAACTTCTAAAGATTTATCTTCTTGTTTAACGGCAGATAGTGCTTCACTTATTGACTTTAAACCACTATCAACAGTATTTCTTATTGCTATTATCAGAGTACTTAATGTCTTACCTACTGCACTAGCTGCAACTCCTTTAGCTGCATCAGCTTCGGTCTTCTTTTCAGCAATATCTTTTACAATAAATTTACCATCTTTTGCCATTGCTCTTAGGACTATACCAGCTGCTATTACTGCATCTTTTTTAGATTCTGCAGTAGTAAGTTTTTCATCATCAGCAGTACCAGTTCCCTTGGCTAAAGCCAGAGCAGCTGCATCTGTAGCTTCACTAACTTTACCATCTTTCTTAGCATCAGCATTAGCAGCAGCAATAGCTTTTAATATGTCAGCTCCACTTACAGCCCCTATTGATGCACTTGCTGCTGCTACATGTTTATCTTCAGCTCCCTTATCAGCAGCAGTCTCAGCTCCAAATAATTTACCAATATTCTTTTTATCATCATCAACTGGAGTAGTTTTATCTGCTTTTGAATCACCATCTTTTATAACCAAATCAACTATTTCTTTAATTCCCACAACTAGATTTTTCACACTATCTGCATCAGAAACATTCCCAGCAGCATCAGATTTGACAACCTCACCAATTGATACTCCATCAGTAGCTCCACTAGCAGCTGTCTTAGCTCCTTCAGCAATTTTATCTAATGTCCCTGTAATAAATTGATCAACTACTTCTTTTACTTTTGGATAGTTACTATTCTCTGCCACCACAGTGTTTAATTTATCCTTAACTGTTTTCATGGTTGTCTCAATAGAAGTGAAATACTTCCCTATATCGCTTTTTTTAGTTTCTGCTTTAATACCAAAAGCTCCAGTAACCATGTCAGAAAGTGAAGTAAAAACATCTAAGAAGCCTTTACCTAAATTAGCAATAGAAGTTAAGAATAAGGTTTTAGGATCTTCAGTCTTAGTACTACCACTCCCACAGCCAAGAAGTAAAAATAAAGTCATCAATAATGCACTTAAAGTAATTCTTTTCATTATTACGTGCCTCCTTCTTTACTCAAGGGGGCAAGATAAAAACAAAAACTAAAAGCATGGACACTATAATCTTACAGAGATTGAGCATAATATAACAAATGACAAAGCTGACTGTTATTAACAAAAATTAAATGATTTTGATAAAAAATAACTGACATATAATGAATTAAAGAAAGGGTTTATTAATACAAATTTATCTATTTAACAATGAATAGACTATGGATATTAATGTTAAAGATATTCCTATACTAAGGGTAATAAGGGTTCCAAACATCCAACCATGAAGTCTTAACGTACTCTTAAGTTCTAATATAGCTTTATCAAGTTTACCATCAAGCTCCACATTATTAATTTCCATATCTTTTCTAACAAGAGAAACTTCATTGTTTACAGATGCAATATCTGTTTTTAATTCATTCCTAACAATGTCAATTTTGGTATCAAGTTCAGTTTTAACAGAAATAATTTCAGATTTTAAACTACACTCTAACATCTCAAGCTTAAGATTAAAATTACTTTCTAAATACTCAATATCTTTATAAGTCAATTCATTACGATAATATCTTTTAGAGAGATCATTTGCAATAAAATCTTGCATACCCATTTTTACAAATTCTTGATATATGATATCCTCTGTAATATGCCCATTAAAAATTTGTGTACTCTCAACAGAATGTAGCGATGAATCTTGCATAAAATCTCCTTATATAATTATTATATAATATTTTAAGTGTTATAGGAATCTTATGTTAGTAATATGTAATTTAAAAGGTTCACTAACTATAACATAAATGTTTAGTCTATTTTTTTTATCTTATACAAAGCTCAAATGTAGTCTTACAATCAGTCTGTTGTTAAAGGATTGCTATCAATACTATTTAGACCTGAGTATGATTACAAATAGATAAAGGAAAACAATTCTTATGAAAAGAAGAGTTTTCCTCAAATGACTTTATTTAGTTATGTTTTATTAATAATTCTTTATTATTGATCAGATGTTATTTCTGTTGTCTTAGTAGAATCTGCAGATTTATCTTCTTGTGTAACTGTAGCAAGAGCATCATTAATTGACTTTAAACCACTATCAACAGTATTTCTTATTGCTATTATTAGAGTAATTAGAGTCTTGTTCACTGCGCTTGCTGCTGCACTATTTACTGTCGTTACAGCCTCATCTTCATTATTTTTAATAGAAAATTTACCATTCTTAGCCATTGCTCTTAAAGCTATTCCTGCCGCAATAATAGCATCTTTCTTTGCTCCATGTTTAATCTCTTTTTTATTATCTTTAGCTGGAGCAAGTGCAATCTCTGCTGCATCTTCTGCTTTTTCAATTCCCTCAGTACCATCAGCATTAGGATTTTCTTTAGATTTAGCAATAGCTTTTAATATATCAGCCCCGGTTACTGCTCCTATTGACGCGGCAGCTGCTTGCGCTGCAGCATTATCAGCTCTATTCGCATCAGTGGTTGCAGTAAATAATTTACCAATATCTTTTTTGCTATCATCTTTGGTAGCATCAGCATCTGCTTTACCTTCATCCTTCTTTAAAACTATGTCAACAATAGCCTTAATTCCCTTAACAATAGCTTTTACACTTGTTGCTTCTCCAGGTACAGCATCACTATTCTTAACAGTATTCCCAATAATAACATCACCAGTAACCCCTTTAGCCGCTTCCTTCGCTCCTTCAGCGATCTTGTCTAGTGTGTTAGTGATAAACTTATCAACTACTTCTTTTATCTTTACATAATTCCCATTCTTAGCAACAACATCATTTAGTTTGGCTTTAACTGTGTTCATAGTGTTTGCAATATCAGTAAAATACTTCCCTACCTCACTTTTCTTAGTGTCAGCTTTAATGCCAAAGGCCCCAGCAACCATATCAGAAAAGGAAGTAAAAACATCTAAGAAACCTTTACCTAAATTAGCAATAGAAGTTAAGAATAAGGTTTTAAGATCTTCAGCCTTAGCACTCCCACTGCCACAGCTAAGAAGTAAAATAAGTAATCTAAGTTATTATTAAGTTCTAAAACAAGTTAAAATCAAGGAATAAATAAGTCTAAAAGATAAAAGAAATCAAAAAAATCTTAAGAAGTATAATAAAGAAGTAAAGCAAATAAAGATAGAATAAAAAAGGAAAAAAAGCTAAGAGAAGAAAACTCCTAGCTTATTATTTATAGACTTTATTTTATCAGATAATTACGATTGATTAAAAAGTAATCTTATAATAATAAATTAAATTGTTTACACCTTAGGTGTTAGAAGGTTTAGCAGAAGTTGTAAGCTCCTTAATTGCAGACTCTACTGCAGCGTTAGCATCCTTTAACAATGCATCAACTGCTGTATTCAACTTACCAAGTTCAGAAACTCCTTTATCTCCATTAGCTTCATTTTTTCTATCTATAGCTTTTTTTGTATCAGAATCAGAAGCATCTTCTTTTCCAAGATCATCCTTCTTTTCTTTTAATTTGTCTAAGAATTTTTTACTTTCAGTTTTAGCAGCAGTAACTTGTTTCTTAAGTTCATTATCAACTGTTTTTGTTTCCAAAGCTAACAATTTAGCTTCTATAGCTATAGCAACACTAAAAGCCCCTGCAAGTAATGAACCATTTTTACCACCATTATCATCCTCCAACCCATTTTCACCAATCTTTTTCTTAATACCCTTAGCAAGTTCATCAATGGACTTAACTAAAGTATGAACTTCTTTAACACTCTTAGCAAAAGCAACAGTGTCTTTTATGTTGTTAGTTATTGTAACTAGGTCAATAACAGTACCATCAGATTTAGCCGCTTGCCCATCTTTAGGGAAAGAAGCTGAATTATTACAAGACATAAGTAAAAATAAAGTCATTAATAACGCACTTAAAGTAATTCTTTTCATTATTACGTGCCTCCTTATTACCTCAACAAGGGCAAGATGGCTAACAAGTTTTGAACATAAAATAAAAAAGCTAAAAACACAGATACTTTAACATTTCAGAGACTGTGTGCGATGCAACAATCAACAAAATTGATTGTTTTTAACAAAAAATTGAATTACTTTGTAAAAAAAATAATTGACAGAAGGTCAATTAAATAAGGGGCTAGTTGAATAAATTTACTTTACTAATAATGACATCAATGCTAAGAATATTCCTATATTAAGTGTAATAAGGGTTCCAAACATCCAACCATGAAGTCTTAATGTACTCTTAAGTTCAGATGCGGTTTTATCAAGTTTACTATCAAGCTCCATTTTGTTAACATCAATCTTAGTATCCAAGTCTTTAATGTCAGATTTTAATTCACTTCTAACTGTGTCAATCTTATTATCAAGGTCATTAAATTTAATATCAATCTTAGTGTTAATATTATTTTCAACAGTGTATATCTTGTTATCCAGGTCATTGAATTTAGTATCAATCTTGGTATTAAGATTATTCTCAACGTTGTCAATCTTATTATCAAAGTCTCTAATATCAGATTTTAAGGTTGTCTCAACCCTTTGAATCTCAGCTTGTAAGGTTGCTTCTACCTTTTCAAGCTTAAGGTTAAAAGTAGTCTCTAAATATTCAATATCCTTGTAAGTCAGTTCATTTTTATAATATCTATAAGATAAATCAATAGCAATATCTCTATTAATACCAGCTTTAGTAAGTTCAGCTATAACCATTTGTTGAGTAACTACTGATTGTGCAAGGCCCATAAGAATCTCCTTATGTAATTATTATATAATACCTTAAGTATTATAGGAACCTTATATTAGTAAAATATGCTTTAAGAAAACGGGTATACAGAGTCAATAACATATATGATACTGAGAGGCCATCTAATGAATCATCATCACTATTCCCATCTGCTTAAAGGTAACAAAAGGTGCCATTAATGTAGCAATTCTAGTAAATTTATTACTTATAGGTTTAATTGGTACAATCCTAAACTTATGATTCAAACTTCATCTAAGTGTAAGAAAGATCCTAATAAGATTACCCTGCCATGACACATTATCCCTATCTTCAACATAAAGTGTTAGGCCAATTTTCTTTGGTTTATAAAAAAGCTCAAATACAGTCTTACAATCAATCCGTTGTTGAATGATTGTTATAACTAGCCTTTGAAACCTGAATTATTATATATAGATAAAAGGAAAACAATTCTTATGAATAGAGAAAAGTTTTCCTTAAATGACTTTATTTAGTTATGTTTATTAATAATTCTTTATTGTTGCTGTCCAACAGTTGCTGCGTCTGCAGGAGTAGTAGAATCTGCAGACTTATCTTCTTGTGTAACTGTAGCAAGAGCTGCATTTATTGTCTTTAAACCACTATCAACAGTATTTCTTATTGCTATTATAAGAGTACTCAAAGTCTTACCTACTGCACTAGCAGCAACACCATTTACTGCATGAGCAGATTTCTCTTCATTACTCTTAGCAGCAAATTTACCACCCTTAGCCATAGCTCTTAAAGCAATACCAGCAGCAATAACTGCGTCCTTTTGTGCTGCTGCATCTTTAATTTCTTTTTTACCATTAGCAGCCGGAGCAATAGCAATCTCAGCTGCATCTGTAGCTTTTTCAATTCCCTCACCCTGATCAGCTTTAGGCTCTTCCGTGGATTTAGCAATAGCTTTTAAGATGTCAGCTCCAGTCACTGAACCAATACTTGCTGATGCCTTTGCAATATTTTCTTCTTTGGCATCATCTTTGCTACCATCAAACAACTTACCAATATCCTTTTTATCATCTTCTGCTGTTTTAGTAGCCTCTGCACTCCCTTCATTGTCTTTCAGAACCACACCAACAATTTCTTTAATCCCTTTAACAAGAGCGTTTACACTTGCAACCTCTGCAGGTGCAGCATCCTGACCTTCTTTAGGAGCACCACCAATCTTATCTTCTCCTGTAGCCCCTTTAGCTGCTTCTTTTACTCCTTCAGCGATCTTATCTAATGTGTTAGTGATAAAAGTATCAACTACTTCCTTTATCTTTAAATAGTTACCATTCGTAGCAACTTCCTCTTGTAACTTCTTTTTAACTGTGTTCATAGTTGTCTCAATAGAAGTGAAATACTGACCAATGTCAGATTTTTTAGTGTCAGCCTTAATCCCAAAAGCACCAGCAACCATATCAGAAAGAGAAGTAAAAACATCTAAGAAACCTTTACCCAAATTAGCAATAGAAGTTAAGAATAAGGTTTTAGGATCTTCCACCTTAGCACTCCCACTGCCACAGCTAAGAAGTAAAAATAAAGTCATCAATAACGCACTTAAAGTAATTCTTTTCATTATTACGTGCCTCTCTTTTTTACTCAAAGGAGCAAGATAGTTAACAACCTTTGAATAAGATAACAACAAAAACTAAAAGCATAGATACTTTAATATTATAGAGACTGTGTATGACTTAACAATTAATAAAATTGATTGTTATTAACAATAATAAAATGATTTTGATAAGAAAATAACTGATATATAATCAATTAAATAAGGGAGATAATCAAATAAATTTACTTTACTAACAATGACATTAATGCTAAGAATATTCCTATATTAAGGGTAATTAAAGTTCCAAACATCCAACCATGAAGTCTTAATGTACTCTTAAGTTCCATTTTGTTAACATCAATCTTAGTATCGAGGTCTTTAATATCAGACTTTAATTCACTTCTAACATTGTCAATCTTGTTATCAAGGTCATTGAATTTGGTATCTATTTTGGTGTTAAGATTATTCTCAACAGTATTAATCTTGTTATCCAGGTCTCTAATATCGGATTTTAAGTTCGTCTCAACCCTTTGAATCTTAGTTTGTAAAGTTGCTTCTACCTTTTCAAGTTTAATATCGAAATTTTCTTTTAAGAATTCAATATCTTTGTAAGTCAGTTCATTTTTATAATATCTGTAGGACAGATCAATAGCGATGTCTCTCTTAATACCGGCTTTAGTAAGTTCAGCGATGACCATTTGTTGAGTAACTACTGGTTGAGAAAGTCCCATAAAAACACTCCTTATGTAATTATTATATAATATTTTAACTGTTATAGTAACTTTTCTTGAAATATAAATGCATAATAACTTTGATCTACTCGCTCTAACACACAAATAGCAGTATTATCTCCTCCAATATTGTATGCAGAATCTAAATATGCTATTGGTACTCTAAATTCATGGTTACTTGTAAGATTAACATTAGTAAATATCGCATCATTAGATGCAACCCATTCTCCAAGTAGAACCTTTGCTTTATATGTTGGTATGTCCCTGTAAATCTCTTCTTGGGTTTTAATAAATTCTCTAGAAATTAATTCATTATCATATGTTGTAAAGTTATATGTAGAGTAAATTTTTGTGTTATCAATATAATCAGTTTTAAAGAAATGCTCTGAACTGTCAGGATTGGTATCAAAGATAATTGTTTGCATACCTACTCTAAGTCTTTTTAAACATTCTATTAATGTTTCCTTATGAAGTGTAGTTGCTTCATTAACGTAAATGAGTGCCGAATTAGAGCCTCTAAACCGCTCAAAATCATTTGCCCTATCTCCTCCATACAAATTAACTTTTAAAGAGTCTATTTCAAAATACGATGTATTAGAAAATTTTGGCCTAAAGGGTATTTTAAGCATACTAGCAATCTTTTCAAACTGCTCTCAAACATTAATCTTTAATGATTTTTGGGAATTACCTATTATAAAATTATTAGTATTTTTTTCAATCTCTACTTGATCTTTAAGTCTATTAGCTTCACTCTCAGTCTCAATACTACGTGCCAATCATAGCGTTGAAAGTATCTCCACAAATAGTAAGCTTAGAAGTACCAGTCATATACTCAGGGTTATCTTTAATCTCTTCCCACCTGCGTCTCATCTTTCCTACATTAGCACGACTCACTCCCATCTCTTTTGCAATACTAGCGTCATTAAGCTTGCCTTCTCTAAAATACACAATATAATCATCAAACGATTTCTTTACCCTACTCATATCTTTTTAAACCTAGTATAGATTAACAAAATCTAACACAAGATAGCATAAACTCTATAACAAAGCAATAAATTTTACAAAAACAATTAATACTTATAAGTATATGTACCTTAAAGATGTGTAAATAGAGATATATTTTTAAAACAAAAAAGATAAGGGGTTTTATATGAATAAAATTAATTTTATTTTGGTTTTATTACTACTAATTAGTAGTTGTGAATATGAGCATGGAAATGCTACACCTAAAAGTAGAGTTAAAAGAAACTTGGAAGAACAATCAGAAGTACAAAAAACACCTGAAGAAGCGTTAAGAGAAAAATTAAATGATACGGAAAAAACAAATCTGGATTTTTTAAAAGAGGCTCTGGGTAATGAAAGTAAGTTTAGTCAATTTTTAAGTTTTGACGAAGAAAAGATAAAAGCTGCACTTAAACATATAAATGATGAACTTGCAAAATGTAATGGAAATAATGAGGGTAAAAATGGATTTAAAGCCGTTGTACAAGGATATTTCAGTAAAATAGACAATGATACACTCAATGGTTTTAAAGAAAACGCAACAAGCACTTGTCAAGCAGGCGGAAGTGGTTAAATACACCCCTTATAATCAAAGATAAAAGTTAAGAAATAATATTTAAGAAAGAAAGATTTAAGAGAACAAGGCAACAAATATCCTAAATAATATCCTAAATAAATAAGCTAAGAGAGAATAAATTAAACTCGTTATAAAAATGGTAAGAGTAACTATAAAAGTCAAATTTGAAATCTATATCAAACAAATCTTGATATACAAAGCTATTCTTTAAAAAATTTCCAATAATAACACTCAGTTCATCTAACTCAATATTCTCAATATCAATATCACTCTTTGACTTTAAAGATTTGGCAATACGACTAACTTCCTGCTCTAATCTTGAAACATTAACCATTACATCACTAATAAAATTATTATCTCTCTCAATTACACAGTTGACTAGCTCACCACCTATAATAAAAAATAAATTACCCTTGTTTAAACCTGTACACAGTAAATGCATTTGTACTTGAACATAATACTTGAAGAAATATTTATTTTCTAAAAAATTACCAGTCTTATTGTATTCAACAGCCGCATTTTTCAAGTAAAAATTATCAATAATTTTGATCTCGAGTAACTCTGATTCTCCCCCGCTACCCAAAAACCATCTATCAATTATCAAACCAACTAATGTGTCTCGGTCCTTAAATTTTTTGAAATAATTATATTTGTCAACACCGTTTGCATATTTGTTTTTATGTAACATTTTAATATTACTTGCGTGTATACGTACAAATTCTCTAAATCCTAGGTTTTCTAGTTCATTTCCCTTCCTCATGCTTAAGTTATCTTCAAATGGTATTTCTCTTCCTATAGCTTTAAGTATTCGCTCTCGCATTAATTTTTCTAAAGAATCAGCACCAATAAACATGCTTCCAACACCTATACGCTTTAAGACTTTTCTTTGCATACTAAAATCAACCTTCCTATTAAACTTAAAACATTCATCCTTACCAATTTTTGGTAATTTACGTCCTATCCTGCTTATTTTACTTACTTGTTTTTGTTTATCTTTAAAGATTTTTTTGACTCTGATATGCAAATGATTCAAATCCTTTAAACACCATCTGTCCGTACCAAACTAAATTGTTGCATCTTTACCTCTGATCTTTACTCATTTATTTTTGTTACATTTATCATATTAAAACTCCTTATTATTTGTTTTATAACAAAAAAATATTTTTTATTAAAGACTAGTTTACTTTCCGGTAATAATTACGTTATTATGATTAGTAATAGAACAAATAATAAGGAGTTTTAAATGAGGAGCACAAAAAAACCTACAAACAAACATCAACACAAATTAATCGTTTTAATATCAACACTAAATTATATGAACTTAAATATTCAGCAATATACTCAAAGCAACATACTTTATTACTTTAATAACAATATGAAAAAAAACGACCAAAAACCTATTAAACTTAAAACTCTACAAAGCTATCTTTATAAATTAGAAAAAGAATTTAAAGTGACAATCAATTATCACAGACATTTGGGTGTAAATATGGGAACTGAAATTCATTACAAACTTAAATACTCTAAAAAAGAATGTCATCGCATAATAAATAAACACTTTAGAGATAAAAAAGAAGAAAGACATAAAAAACGTGTTAGTGCGTATATTAAAAAGACCTGCATTCAAAATAGCAATGTAGAAAAATGGGAGTGTTTTAATAATTCTTATAATAAAAAAGAAGAAGATAAGAACAACATAAAATCTATGGAAAGGTTACAAGTAGAAAAGTACGCTAAGAAATGCAATTTTAAATCAAATGCTTTCTTCTCTATTTTGAATTTAAAGGCAGACAAAGATTTTAAAATTCAAGCACTGAAAGCCATTAAAATAGCTGAAAATAGTGGGTATGAAAAAATAAATGATACTAAACCAAATAACACTAAACTTGAGAGTAAACAAAAAGAATTAAGTAAAATACTAAATGAAACAAAAGCTAATCTAAAGAATGAAGGATATAACAGCAAACAATTAGAAACCCAAATACAAAATTTTTATGAACAATATAAAAATAAACCCCACTTTATCATAGAAAAAGATAAATACAGTGATCTAGAAAAAATAATAGAAAAAATTAAAAAAACAATTGAATATACTAATAAGAACACAAAAGAAAATGAAAAAGATACTAGGAATAACATCTTTAGCGTACTTCTTGAACAATTGAGATCCAAAGTGAACATATCGGTTTTAGTACCAATATTAAAGAATTATTTAAACAAACAAAACAAATTAGAATATAGAAAAGTATTTAGTAACCATTACTACTATGAACTTTTAGAGTTGATTATAAATAATAAAAATTATTTACAATTAGAAGAATCTAAAAAAATTACTAGTTGAGGATTAGTTATGCAAAGCGTGTTAGAACGCCTTAAAGATAAAAAGTTAGAAATTAAGGATAAAGTAAAAAGCAGAGGTCTTTTTACAAAAATAGAAGAAATTGATAACAAAACAATATATCACACAAAGGTGATGAATGATTTATATACGTTTGGAGTTCATAGAAGACAGAATAATAAGTTTTTTATCGCATTTAGAGGATTATTTAACCAAGAAAAGATAAGCACGATTAATTTGTTTTCTATAAAAGGAGATGACAAATTCTTAGGTATTTGTTATGGCTATAGAAAGCCAGTGCAAAATATCATAACAAAATATGAAGAAAATGGTGTTATTAGGTCATATACTTTTTCAAAGGTTTATTACATAGAATTTAGATTTAAAAAAGGAAGTGTGTTTTGTTATATTAAGGGGATATCTCGTTTGATTAAGCAAGAAAAATCAGAAACACAATATAGTCAATTTTTACTTGAACTAATAATCAATTTAGAAGAACAAGTATATAAATTTTATGGTAAAAAATTACCGGAAGGAGGCATTATAACCAAATGGATAGAAAAAAACCTAAAATAATCACCTTGGCTTCGATTAAAGGTGGTGTTGGAAAGAGTACGAGCTCAATCATATTTGCAACGCTATTGGCTCAAAAATATAAAGTACTGTTAATAGATATGGATACGCAAGCTTCAGTTACTAGTTATTTTTTTAATGAAATAAAAGAAAAAAATATAAATTTAATGGAAAAAAATATATGTGAAGTTTTAAAAGGAAATTTAGAGATTGCTAATGCAATTTTTAATATTGAAGGTAGTTTAGATTTGCTTCCTAGTTATTTAACTTTACACAGTTTAAATGAAGATTTTTATTGTGCAAATAGGCATAAATCTATTGATTTAAAGCTAAAGGTAGAATTAAGGAGGTTAAAAGTAAAGTATGATTACATAGTGATTGATACTAATCCCAGTTTAGATTTTACATTAAAATGTTCTTTAAATTCCACTGATTATATTATAGTTCCAATGACAGCTGAGAAATGGACAATTGAAAGCTATGAACTTTTAGAGTTTTTCATTAAAAAATTGGAAAGGTTAATACCAATTTTCTTTATTATAACAAGGTTTAAAAAAAATAATACCCATAAAAAATTATTGAAAATAATTCAAGCAAAGGATACCTTTTTAGGTATCGTATCTGAAAGGGAAAATTTAAATAAAAGAATAGCAAGTAACAGTAATTTTGATTTAAAGTCGGATTATATCATAGAATATGATCAAATATTGAGTAATTTATTATATCGCATAAGTTGTTAATAACGATACAATAGGAGTTTCTAGTATAAGTTGTCCAGCGCTGGAAAACTGTAAAAATTCAACAGAGTAAAGGGAATTTATGAATAAAAAAAATAATGATGAAATAATAATTAATGCAAGAGACTTAAACAATGACAAAAATTCTATTTTATTAACTAATGATGATATTAACGTAAGTGATGACCAAAAAAGATTTAAACTTTTAAAAAGCAAGTTAAAGGATAATATAAAAGATGATATCTATAATAAAATAGAAGCCATGCATATTTTAAGAGAGATAAAGGAAAAAGAATATTATAAGTTAGACGGGTATAAAAGTTTTTCTCAATTTATAAAAGATTATAAGTTGGCTAAATCACAGGCCTATTCTTATTTAAGAATAGCTAGTGCTATTCAAGATGGAATTTTAAAAGAAGAATATCTAGTTGAAAATGGATTTAGGCAGTCTTTATCCTTTTTGGCGGAAAAAGAAAGTACATCAATAAAGAAATCAAGAGTAAATTCAATAAAGCCATTAAGATTTCAGCTTAAGAATCAAGATAGTTATGCTTTTTATAAGCAAAATGCCAAGTTTACAAACTTTTTAATGGATGAACTTTTTAAAGACAAAAAAGATTTACTCGAAGAGTTTATGAAGAAATTTAAAAGTTTAAAGGGCTAGATATAAGGAGTATTTATGAATAATTTAGCATATAATATGTATAGAACAGAACATTATAAAGAAGGAGTTTTTAAATAAGGGTTTTACTGAAGAAGAGGTGAATTTTATTTCATAATGATAATTCTAACTTTGAAGTTTTAAGAGAAAAAAATGAATTCATTAGAACAGCAAATCATTAATGTAGAGAGGAATTTACAAAAGGATGTATCTAATCTAGAAAAAATTTACTTAAAGAAATACAGAGTAATAATGCAGTTTGCTTAGAAAATCTTGGTGTAGGAAATAGAATGTTAATTATTATTATTATTATTATTATTATGGCAATAGGACTATCAATAATTATATCTATTGTTATGTCTTTAATAAGTAAGTCCTCTATAGGATAAAAAATTTATTATAAATAAGGATTGATTTTATTTGAAATTTGTTGTATTTTAGTCATTGTCAGTAGTGCTATCATTTTAGTACTACCTTATTATTTTGTTCAATTTAGACAGACTTTAAGTCTTTGTTAGCAAGTTTTTCAAGAAAAGGTGCTAACAAAGACTTAACTTTTATACTAAATTATTAGTTTCGTACTTAATGATGCTGTCAAAAACAAGGAGATTAAATATGACAAAAAATATTATAAATACAAAAACTAGAATGCGTAAAGCAGTTAAGAAGCTAAATGAACAAACAAGGAAAGTAACAGATATAAGAATAAATGAGCAAAGTTCAGTAACAAATGAAAATCAAGCAGAGATAAACTTTCTAAAGTCTTTGCACAGTCTACAAATGCATTTAAGTGGTGTTGCGAAGAATCTTAATGGATATGGGTATAAATCTCAAGATTTTAATGAGATAATAAGGGAAATTAAGAGTGTTATAAAGAACAATAATTTAGATATTGATTTCATGCAATGCCCAACATTTAAAGTTGTAGGAGATAATACAATTAATGTTATTACAACAACATTTTACAGTCCCAATAATGGATATGAATATTCATTTAATACACTTGTTTACAGCAAAGAATTAACATCAACGAGAGCAAAGATCAAAATACATTACCTGAACTTGTAGGTTCATGCATAACATATTTTAAAAGATATGCTCTTGTAGCATACCTTTTAATTGAGAGTGAAGTTGATACTGATGCTAGTTCTTTGGAGCATGTTCAAGAAGCTAATAAAAAACAAGCTAGTAGTGTAGATGTTTTACCTGTAAATTCTTTAAAGAAAGATAAAGGTATTAATAGTAAAACAGTAACTAAGGGCATAACAAAACAGCAATCTGTAAGTCATAAATCTGTAATTAAACTTGATAAGCTGACCAGACGTGTACCTGATAAGTATTATTATTACAAGAAATTACTACAAGCATCTAAAAAAATGCATTCGGTATTAGATGATGCACCTTTTGATAGTTTAGAAATGATAGATAAGTTTTTAATACAATTAAAGAATGATGATGATTCGAGTATACTCAAGTTTTTTGAAACTAAACCAGAGCTTAAAACTATAAAGTATTGGAGAGATCTTATAAATAATTATTTAACTTATTTTATCTCTTAATAAGAACTTAGATTACTTATTTGTAGGCTCTTTAGAGTAGATTCTTAAAATCTGTTATTAGTTTAAGTAATGACTTCTTAAATGTTTTCACTTCCCTTAGTGATATGGTTGGAGGGGTTTTAGGTTTTGATACTAATACTAAGAAGTCTGATGTTGGGAACTATTTTAAGAAAATTCAAGAGACTGTACAAGGTACTAAGGATAAGCTTAATAAAATTGTTGCTGATATGAAATCTGAAAATAATCCCAATGCTTCTATAACTGAGACCGCTGTTAACAAACTAGTTAGTGAAACACTTAGTAAGATAATTGATGGTGCTAAGATTGCAAGTGAGGCTATTGGTTCTGATAATAACCCAATTGCTAATGTTGCTACTGCCGGTAATGATGCAGCTGCAGGTGGTGTTAAAGGTGATGGTATTGAAAACTTAGTAAAAGGGATTAAAGATCTAGTAGAAGTGATACTTGGAGATAAAGGAAATGCTGAGGCTGGGGATGCTAATAAGGCTAGTGATGGTGGTTCAAGAACTGCTAATGCTGCTGATGGTGAAGCAGGTAAACTATTTGCTACTGGTAATGGTCCTGCTGGTGATCAAAACAATTCCAAAAAAGTAGCAACTGATGCAGCAAAGGCTGTTGGTGCTGTAACCGGTGCTGACATATTACAGGCTATGGTTAAAGATGGTGGTGCTGCTACGTTAGCTAAGAATAGTGCCGAGCAAGTTGCTGGTGCTAATGCTAAAGATTCAGTTATAGCAGGAGGAATAGTACTGAGAGCAATAGCTAAAGGTGGTAAATTTGCTAATGGAAATAATGCTGGTAATGCTGATGTTGCTACTGTAATTAAAGGAGCAGCAATAAGTGCAGTTACTAAAGCATTGGGTACTCTCACAATAGCAATAAGAAATACTATTGACGTGGGACTTAAGGAAGTTAAAGGTGCTATAAAAATTAATGCTACCGATACTCCTGTAACTACTGATAATCAGACCCCTGAAACTAAAAGTTAATAATCAGAATTAATAACAATATACATAACTAAATAAAGTCATTTTAGGAAAACCCTTCTCTTTATAAGAATTGTTTTCCTTTATCTATATCTAATAATTCAGGTATCAAAGTATTGACAGCAATCATTTAACAACAGATTGATTGTAAGACTGCAGTTGAGCTTTTTTATAAACTAAAGAAAATTGACCTAACACTTTATGTTGAAGATAGGGATAACACTTCTGGGCATGGGAATGTGACTAAAACATTTCTTAATCTTAGAGCACGTATGAGTCATAAGTTTAGGATTGCTCCAATTAAACCTATAAGTAATAAATTTACTAAAATTGCTACGTTAATAGAGCCATTTGCTACATCTAAGCAGATGGTAAAAGTAATGATGATTCATTAGATAGCCTCTCAGCATCATATATGTTATTGACTCTAAGTATTCGTACTCTTAAAGCGCATTTTACTAAAATAAGTTTCCTATAACACTTAAAATATTATATAATAATTACATAAGGAGTGTTTTTATGGGACTTGCTCAACCAGTTATTACTCAACAAATGGTTATATCAGAACTTACCAAGGCTGGTATTAATAGAGATATTGCTATTGATCTCTCTTACAGATATTATAAAAATGAACTGACTTATAAAGATATTGAATTCTTAAAAGAGAACTTTGATATAAAGTTGAAACACTTAGAAGATGAGATTAGTAGTGTTAAGGATGAACTTGATACCAAAATCGATACTAAATTTAATGAACTTGATAACAAGATTAATACTGTTGAGAATAATTTTAACCTTAAGCTTGAAAAAGTTGAATCACTATTACAAGCTGAGATTCAAAGGGTTGAGACAACCTTAAAATCTGATATTAGAGACCTGGACAATAAATTCGATACTAAATTCAATGAACTTAATACTAAGATATACACTGTTGAAAATAATCTTAATAATAAGATTGATACTAAATTTAATGAACTTGATAACAAGATTGACAACGTTAGAAGTGAACTGAAATCAGACATTAAGGACCTCGATACTAAGATTGATAACGTTAGAAGTGAATTAAAATCTGATATTAAAGATCTCGATACTAAGATTGATGTTAACAAAATGGAACTTAAGAGTACACTAAGACTTCATGGTTGGATGTTTGGTACTCTTATTACCCTTAATATAGGAATATTTTTAGCATTAATGTCATTGTTAGTAAAGTGAATTTATTTAATTGATATATTATCAATTATTTTTTTTACAAAACACTAAATTTTTAAATACAATTTAACTTCATTAATCGTTGAATCACACACAATCTCTGCGATGTTAAAGTACTTATTCTTTTATCTTCTGTTTTTATGCTTTATCAAAGGTTTTTAACCATCTTGCCTACCCTAAGTAATAAGGAGGCACGTAATAATGAAAAGAATTACTTTAAGTGCGTTATTAATGACTTTATTTTTACTTCTTAGTTGTGGCAGTGGCAGTGCTAAGACTGAGGATCCTAAAACCTTATTCTTAACTTCTATTGCTAATTTAGGTAAAGGCTTCTTAGATGTTTTTACTTCTCTTTCTGATATGGTTGCTGGTGCTTTTGGTATTAAAGCAGATACTAAAAAGAGTGAAGTAGGGAAGTATTTCAATGATATTGCAAACACTATGAACACAGTTAAAGCCAAACTAAATGATGTTGTTGCTAAGAATGATAATTATCCAAAAGTTAAATCTGTTGTTGATACATTTATCACTAACACATTAGACAAGATTGCTGATGGGGCTAAGATAGCAGCAACAGGGGCTACTGGTAGCGATGCTATTGGTAATGCTGTTAAAGATACTGATGCTGCACCGGCTAATAAAGATGCAGTAAACACACTTGTTAAAGGGATTAAAACAATAGTTGGTGTAGTATTAAAAGACAATGAAGGAAATCCAGATGCTACTAAAACTAGTGGAGAGAAGAATAAAGTAGTTGGGAAGTTGCTTGGTGGTAAAGCTAATGCTGAGGAAGCACAAGCTGCTGTTGCAAGTGCATCAATAGGAGCAGTGACTGGTGCTGACATATTACAAGCTATTGCTAATTCGGGTGAGGCTGGTACTGGTGAGATTAAAATTGAGGAAGCAAAAAATGCAGCTGACATTGCTGCTGCTAAGAAAGATGATAATAAAGATTTTGGTGCATCAGCACAGAAAGATGCAGTGATTGCTGCTGGTATTGCTTTGAGAGCTATGGCTAAAGATGGTAAATTTGCTGCTAATAATGATGATAAATATGCCAATGCAGTTAATGGTGTTGCTGCTAGTGCTGTTGGTAAGACTTTAAGTACTCTTATAATAGCTATTAGAAATACTGTTGATACTGGTTTAAAGTCAATAAGTGAGGCACTAGCAGCCGTTAAACAAGAAGATAAATCCGCAGATTCTACTACACCTGCAGACGCAACAGTTAGTGGAAAACAATAAATAATTATTAGTAAACATAACTAAATAAAGTCATTTGAGGAAAACTTTTCTCTTCATGAGATTCGTTTCCTTTTATCTATATATAATTCAGGTTTCAAAGGCTAGTTATAACAATCATTCAACAATGGATTGATGGTAAGACTGTATTTGAGCTTTTTGATAAACCAAAGAAAATAGACCTAACACTTTAGATTGTACCAATTCAACCTATAAGTAATAAAATTACTAGAATTACTACATTAATAGCACTTTTTGTTACCTCTAAGCAGATGGGAATAGTGATGGTGATTTATTAGATAGCCTCTCAACATCATATGTGTTGTTGTCTCTGGATATCTGTTCTCTTAAAGCATATTTTACTAATATAAGGTTCCTATAACAGTTAAGATATTATATAATAATTATACAAAGAGATTTTTATGGGACTTGCTCAACCAGTAGTTACTCAACAAATGGTTATAGCAGAACTTACTAGAGCTGGATAAATAGAGATATTGCTATTGATCTGTCTTACAGATATTATAAAAATGAACTTACTTATAAAGATATTGAGTATTTAAAGAAAACTTTGATATAAAGCTTGAAAAAGTTGAAGCTCTTTTACAAGCTGAGATTAAATCTGTCAAAACTGAACTTGATACCAAAATCGATGCTAAATTTAATGAGCTTGACACCAAGATTAATACTGTTGAGAATAATCTTAATACCAGGATTGATACTAAGTTCAATGAACTGGATAATAAGATTGATACAGTCAGAAATGAATTAAAATCTGATATTAGAGACCTGGATAATAAGATTGATGTTAACAAAATGGAACTTAAGAGTACATTAAGACTTCATGGTTGGATGTTTGGTACCCTTATTACCCTTAATATAGGAATATTCTTAGCATTAATGTCATTATTAGTAAAGTAAATTTATTTACCTAAAGCCTTCCTTATTTAATTGATTTTCTGTTAATTATTTTTTAGTTATTTTTTTACAAAAATTATTTGATTTTTTGTTAGAGACAATTAGTAAATTAGTTGTTTTTAATCTCTGCAATGTTAAGGTATTTATGTTTTTATTTTGTTCAAAACTTGTTAACCATCTTGTTCCTTCTGAGGTAATAAGGAGGCACGTAATAATGAAAAGAATTACTTTAAGTGCGTTATTAATGACTTTGTTTTATCTTGCAATAAGGAGGGACTATAATATGAAGCATAGATTAAGTGAGAGAATTAAAAACTTTAATATAACTATACTTATATCTTTATTTTTACTTATTAGCTGTGGCAGTGGTCAACAACCACAAGCTGGTAAGGATGGCGAGGCAGCTACAGGTGGAAGCAGTTTAAGTGCAGTAATGATGCACATGGAAAGGACAGCTCAGGACGCCTTTTATGCATTTATGGGTTTAATAGCAGATACATTAGGATTAAGAGTAACTAAAGATACAACTAAAAATGACGTAGGAGTATATTTCAAAGGATTAGCAGGAGGTATAGAGAAATCTATAGGAGAATTGTTAGCAGTTTCAAGTAAAACTGATCAGTCTGTTCAACCAGTTAAAGAAGAAAAGGAATCAGAATTAAGTAAAGCGATTGAAGGGCTAAGGATGCGTTGACAGCATTAAAAGGATATTTAGACTCCTTAGGAACAATAGGTGATTCTAATCCAGTAGGTTGGGCAGCAAATAATGCCCAAGGAACAGCAGTAGATGAAGCTGAGTTAAAGAAAGCATTTAAAGCATTGAAGGGAATAATGGACACAGCAGAGGGAGCAGGGGTTGCAAGGCCAGAAGTTGGAAATATAGCAGTAAAGGTAGGTAATGGGACAGATAATAAGGATGGAGCTAAAATATTAGCTACAGATGGAGCTGCAGCAGTAGGAGATTCAGGTAAAGCGGCAGCAATACTAACAACAGTAAGTGGTAAGGAAATACTAGCATCAATAGTTAATTCAACAGAAGGTAAAGCTGTGAAAATAACAGGTAATGTAACTGCAGAGACAACTCCATTGGAATTTGCAGTAGGAGGTACTGCAGCTCATGTATCAAATAGTGATCAATCAAAAGCAGCAGCTGTATCAGGAGGAATAGCATTGCGTTCATTAGTTAAAGATGGTAAATTAGCTGCGAATAATAATGATGATGACAAAGCATCACAAGGAGTAGGAGTAACTGCAGTCAATAAGTTATTAGGAGCAGTAGAAGATATAATTAAAAAGACAGTAAAGAATGTCCTTGATAAAGTAAAGAAAGAAGTAGATGAAGTAAGAAAACCAAAAACAGCAGTTCAGTAGTAAAATAGATAGATTCATTACTTAAAAGTAAGATTAGAAGGCAAGCATTAGAGATGCGTCTAGTTTGCCTTCTATATTGTTGTAATTAAACTTAAGGAGTTAAATTGGCTGTTGAATCTAAAATTTCTTTCTTTGATTCATTAGTTAAGATAGGACATGGTTTCAAGAGATTTTTGGCTTTTTTGGTAATGCTATTGGGGATACTTTGGGACTTGCAGCAGTTAAATCTAATGATAAGAAAAGTAAAGTAGAAAAGCATTTTGATAAGATAAAAAAAGGACTTACAGTAACTAAAGATAAATTAGATGTCTTAGCAAAAGACATAACTTCTACTCCCCATGCTGATACTACAGAAGTTGAGGCTGCAATTAAAGGTGCTAGTGATGTTATTGCAAAGCTAATTGACTCTGTAACCAAACTTGCTAGTGCAACTAATGATGGTGCTTCAATTGGCAAGAATGTTGATAATCCTCCTGCTGCCGCTGAAGAGGCTGGCGTTGATACTGTTATTAAAGAAGTCAAGGGAATAATTGAAACTGCTACTAGCTC
>NZ_CP019367.1 GCF_000012085.2 Borrelia turicatae 91E135 | reverse complement strand
TTTTACGGCCGCGTATTCGCCCTTTGTTAACAACTAAATTAATTATAATCCTATTTCCTCATATTCTATCTTAGAAGAATTTGGATCTAATACTATTTCCTTCATCCTTTCATTCTCATATTTGAAATAACTTTTACTAAAACCAAAATTATAATTAGCATTATCTTTCATAAACCTTTTGGAATAAGATCTACACCCATTCTCTCTTTACAACCCTTCAAAAATTTTAATGCATTTTCAATTCGTGGCTTGTTCTGCACTACGACAATCTTTATTGTCTTCCTTCAATATACTTTATAGCTTCTTCAAGCTTATCCAAAGCTTGTTGCTCAAGCTGTAAAGATTTATCCCATATAGCTGAATTAAGCAATTTAAGGTTTGAATCAAAAGCACAAGCACAAAAAAGGAATGACAATGATAAAATCATTGATATAATATTTAATAATATTTTCATATAAATGTACATAAGTACATATCAAAATCAAAAAAATATAAATTCAAAAATTTTCCTCTAAAAAATAAAAATCCATTATGTTAGCATTCATTATATTGTTACCTAATTTACTATCTATGCCACATTTAATAACTCAATACTATTATCAAATTCTTGTAAATTACAAATTATCAAATCAATCTGTTTTTGAATATCAATTGTATATTGAATTACTTTAATAACCTTTTCAAAGTGCTTGATTTCATCAATACTCAATTCTCTTCCTTTTCTATATTTAAGATAGTTTTTAAGTACTTGATAACTGCCTATAACAAATTCATACACATTGCAGGGCACATTTATGAATTTACTGTGATTATTATAAATAAGTTCCTTTGTTTCTTTTATGTATTCAATTTTTTGTACAATACGTTTTTCATTCGTATTTGAAATATGCATACCAATATTTTTATCTAATTTACTAATATCTTTTAGTAAGTAAGCATTTATTAGATTAATTCCTAGATGACTAAGTTTTTCAAAAATTTCGACTGAATCTACAAAAATAATTTTAGGGAAATCTATTTTTAAAAATTCAATATACTTAGTTCTATAGATACTTGAATTAAGTATTGCATAAATATATCCTAATATTTCTTGTGGTTCAAATTGTTTAGAGTATTTATTGTTAATAAAGTTTCTAAAACTTTCTTTGAAATTTTCTTTTGGGGAATTTCCTAAAGATTTTTGTCCTTCTATAAGAAATAATGGAAACAAATAAGAAGTCTCACTGGTTCTATTTGAAATTAAACCTGCTTCTGCAATGCTAGAAGTAATAAAAGTATGTTTAAAGCTATTTATTGATAGGAGTCTTGTTGCAACCAAACCTACATTATCAATGTTTAGCATATGTTTCATTATTTTATAGCCCGGCCTTGCTACAACGCCTTTGCTTTCAGTGTAATAGATAAATCTATTATCAAATGGTCTGTAAGCTATTTTTTTAACATATTTTGCATCGATGTTTGTAGCTTTTAGAAAGCTCTTAACTATAGGTAACTTCCAATCTCTAGAGTCTGTTTGCAAATCATACTTATATCTTGCAGTTTGTTCATCTAGATAAGCTATGTCATTTAGCTTTCTTAAAAGCTCTTCTTTAGTAAAATCAATTGCAATTTTATCTCTATTAGACATTAATCCAGAGTTATACTCCTTAAATATGTCTTTAAGTGAGATTCCCTTATTGTAAGAATTTTTATTATCTAAAAATTTTTTAGTAAAGAAACAATAAGGAGGATTAACCTTGAGTTGTTCAAAATTGATACTAAAAATATCATTTGTATTTAAGAATTCATATTTTTCCAACCTCTTTCCTTTAATACTCTTATAAAAAACATTAGCAAATTCATTTTTCTTTGCTTCGTCTTTATTTTTAATAAAAATGCTAATTGCAACACCTGTTTGAATATCAAATATATTCTCATCAGTACTACCATCATCTGTTTGTTCTTTTTTTCTTAAGTCACCATGCAAATTAACAATGTAAATTTCATCAAAAGTTTGAAGTAAATGATATCTCATTCCTCTAAATGTTATGTTATCAAGGTATCCATTATTAGTAATAATTCCAAGAAGTCCTTCATCAGCACTTTCAAATTTGTGTTCTGCAAATCTAATAAACTTAACATAATCATCATTTAATGAAATTATTGCCTTTTCATTGAGTGGTTCATTATTTATCGTTTTATAGCTTTTAATTAAGTTTAGGATATAAGCATTATTATTCTTTGATCTTACATTGTAAGGAGGATTACCAAGAATTACGAAAATTGGTTTATTTTTAATTTCATTAACGAGTCTATTTTTTTCATTAATTGCAGAAAATAACACTTGAGAACTACCCTGATTTGGAATGTCTATCAAATCAAGGGTATTTGTTAAAAATATTTGTGGTCTTGACTGTTCACTATCAAAATTGTAATCACAAACTTCCTTTAAGTACTGACATAATTTTAAATGAGCAACCGCATATGGTGCCATTAAATATTCAAAACCATATATATTTTTTAGAATATGTTCATTAATATAGTATTTTTGTTTTTCAGATTGCTTTGGAATTTCTCTTAAAATACACTTAATGATTTCAAATAAAAAGGTACCAGTACCAGTAGCAAAATCCAGTACAGTAACTTTATCTCTATTTGCAAAACCATTTTCTAGACCAAAATTATATTTTAAAATTTTATTCAAACTACCCACAATAAAATTAACAACAGAATGGGGTGTATAATACACTCCATTACTTTTTCTTAAACTTTTGTCATATTTAGCCAAGAAATCTTCATAAAAGTAGAGATAAGGGTCTTTTACATTTTGAGTAAATGAAAATTGTTTAAAAATCATTTTAGAATTAAGCTTATTAATAATATTAATAAGCTCTTCTAAAATCCACCTTACATTATAATATTCCCTACTACCTACAATGTCATCAATTAGCTTTAATATATCTTGTATTAATGCAAAATTGTTGGGTATGAATTTTTTAATATTATCAAAATCAATTCTTAAGTTACTTGTATTATTAAGCTTTGCAAGAAAAAATCCATATGTAATAGTTTGTGCAATTGAATCTGCAAACTCGCCAACCTTAAGGTCATTATTATATATATTTTCTTTAATGATATTATAAGTTTCTACTAAAATATTTTGTTTTTTTAATCTTAAATGTAAGTCTAAACATTGTTCTACCAACTTCTTCAAAATTTTTGTGTTTTCTGCAAACAGGCTAGCTAATTTTTCAACACTTCTGATCTCTGCAACAGTATTTTCATCCATTCATATAAATATGAATCCTATTTTATCTTTTCCAAGATTGTTTTGAAGATTTTTAACAAATTCTCAATTCTAGACTAGTTTGATATATCATCAACATTAAGTACCAGTCTTTTTTTATCTCTTACAACCAGACCTCTATTCATCAAGTCCAATAAATACTTCCTTATTCTATAATCAGACATATTTGTCTCTTTATTAATTTGATTCATAGGCTTTATAGTACGTTTGTCGTCTTCTAAATTAGATGCAATAAATACAAGTGATTCATCAACATTTTTAGACGGTTTTTTATTCTTTTCCGAGCTAGAAATTCGACGATTTTGAATTTTTTTATTAACACCACTCTTACTACACTCAATAGTACTACCTAAAAGCATTAACTCTTGTTCGTAAAACTTATGATAAGCATTCTGTATTATACAGAATACCATTGCTAAAAATATATCTAGACACACAGACAATAATAGTAATGAATAAACAAAAATTATATTAAGATAATCATCACGAGCAATAACAATAGACGTCCCATTCAAAACATTAGCCGCTTTAATCCGATTATTATTTACAGCTGTTGTTTCAATTAAATTACCAAACTGGGATCCCAAATCGTCCAAAGACTTCAAATATTCATTCCTTTGATCAAATAAAGCCTTATTTTCTATTCTTGCATTCTCTATTTCTCTCATATAATCCTGCTTCATAGTTCTATATGTATAGTCTAAACTCAAATGCTTATCTTTAGCAAATTCTATACGATCATTATTATTCTTGATCTTAACATCAATACTAGCTATCTCATCCTTAAGTATTTTTTCTCTGTCAGATAGTCGCCTTATAATATCCTTCTCTTTTTCATTTTGACTTTTTTTAATACTCAAAATAGCATCTTCAAACATCAAACTAAAGAAACTCTCAAAACTCATCCATGAACTTACAGATTGTGTTACAAGTCCTATTACTAATAATCCAAATATTGCTACTTTTTCTAAAAATATAAGTACTGAAGCTTGAACACGCCTTCTTAGCAAATACAAAAAATACAACAATATTGAAGACGGTACTACTATAATGACTATTGTAAATGGTAATGTAAAATACAATTTAGAATTATTACCAACATTATAACTTGAAATACCTTTATGAGAATGTAACACATTGAAGAAAAATAAAAATAAAGCAAACGTTATTAACCAAATATTGCGAATAAAAAATTCAAAATTAAGTCTCCAAGAATCTAGAATACTAATTTTAATTTTGCTATTAATCATTGTCTTATATTTACTGATCATATAATATACCTTTTATTTTATAATACTATAAAACGAAAAAATCTTACATAATCTTATTTCACTTTTACGTTGAACTTAATACTTTACGTTGAACTTAATACTTTACGTTGAACTTAATACTTTACGTTGAACTTAATACTTTACGTTGAACTTAATACTTTACGTTGAACTTAATACTTTACGTTGAACTTAATACTTTACGTTGAACTTAATACTTTACGTTGAACTTAATACTTTACGTTGAACTTAATACTTTACGTTGAACTTAATACTTTACGTTGAACTTAATACTTTACGTTGAACTTAATACTTTACGTTGAACTTAATACTTTACGTTGAACTTAATACTTTACGTTGAACTTAATACTTTATGTTGAACTTAATACTTTATGTTGAACTTAATACTTTATGTTGAACTTAATACTTTATGTTGAACTTAATACTTTACGTTGAACTTAATACTTTATGTTGAACTTAATACTTTATGTTGAACTTAATACTTTATGTTGAACTTAATACTTTATGTTGAACTTAATACTTTACGTTGAACTTAATACTTTACGTTGAACTTAATACTTTATGTTGAACTTAATACTTTATGTTGAACTTAATACTTTACGTTGAACTTAATACTTTATGTTGAACTTAATACTTTATGTTGAACTTAATACTTTACGTTGAAATATAAATTACTGTCTCTACTAAGAAATTCCTAAATATTTTCCTAAAGACACAAATAACTGTGCTACAAAATATGACGCAGCAAGTGCAGCAACAACTGTCAAAGATGAAACTAATTGACCCTTAAATCCTAACTTGCTCTCAATCAAAGTCAATCGAGAATTGATTTGTACTAAATCAGTTTTAACAAACTCTATCTTTTCATCAAGTTTATCTATCCTAGCATCAAGTTTATCTATCCTAGCATCAAGTTTATTTATCTTTTCATTTAGTCTAGTCTCTACTCCATCTATCTTTTCATTTAGTCTAGTCTCTACCCCATCTATCCTTTCATTCAAATCATTCTTAACAGTTTCTATCTTTTCATCAAGTTTTTCTATCTTTTCATTTAACTCATTCCTAAATATATTGATCTTGTCATCTAAATAATGAAAATTATCTAACATTCTATCTTGAAAAATATCAAACTTTTCTTCAAGAACATAATAACTAATAATCTGACCATCAAATGTCACACTATGATAATCCTTCTTAACTCTCTCAGGTCTAACTGTGCTCTTAGCTATATCTTCATCATTTACTCGTTCTTTTACTTCAACACTCATATACAACCTCTATTAATTCTTTATATAGTTTAATTAATTATAACATATAAATATATTCAATTAAGAAGAAGGGATTTCTTTATAAAAGAATAAAGTCAATAACAAAAGTTAATGACTTTATTCATAGTGTAACACAGTAAGGATAATAAATTATCTTGCTGTGTACAACAGATAATATTATACACATAATTTCAAAAAAGTCAAGTTATTTTACAATTATTTTAAAATATTTTTATCTATTATTCTGCCATCCTAAAACTCATTGAATGCTCACGTGCTTTAAGCATACGAACAAGCTTATCAGCATCTAAAACATCACCATTGAAATTGTAATTATTAATAATTACTTGTCCCTTCCCATTGCCCTCGCTCTTTTGTATTTTATTAATTTCTTCTGCAATAATTCTTGCTTCAAGATTACGCAAATTTTCATCAATTGGGGCTGGTGTTACTCTTATAAGCTCGCTTTGTCCCATTTCACTAGTCATAAGTCCTGCACCAGGAATATATGTGGGCTTTGTTGTCATAAAATGAGCTCCCTTGCGTGCAAACTTTATCTCTTGCACAGAGCCTGCTGATCTTACCTTAGCTATTCTATTTAAAATTTCATCTAATAATCCTTCAGCACGCTTCAAATCTCTATCTCGATTCCAATAAAAATTATACGAATTTATCTTATCAATTTCTGCTTGCGCTTTAATTCGCTCCCCTTCTAAACTCTCAAGTTTACGATGACGCTCCATTTCAATTTTTTTAGATTCTTCAGCACCAGTTATTGCTCCACTCTCTTGTTGTCTTTTAGTTTTATACTCACTCTCTACTTGTGCAATCCGGTTTTGAAATTCTTCACCAGATATTTGGCCCTTACTTTGTGCTTGTTTTAAGAACTCAATCTCTTTACTATATTGGTCATCAAGCTCTCCTAACTTATCTTTTCGCATTGCAATCTCACGATCAAACCCTTCCTCAATACGAGCAAGTCCAACCTCACTCTGTTTAGCTAGCTCCTCTAAATCCTTGTCACGACGCTCTTCAATCTCTTTAATTCTTTGTTCTTCCAACCCTTTAAAAATACCTACAGTAAAACTTAAAGCAGCTGAAGCCATTGCTCCCCAAGGTCCCATACTTGCTAGCATGTCTTTTGATACATCAAATAATGACTGAGTAAGGGTATCTGCACCCTTGCCTGCTACAACGCCTTTTCCTAAATCTTCAGTAACAATTTTATTTACAACTCCTATAACACTATCAAAAAGTAAACTAAAATTATTACCTAAACTCTCAGCCACCGCTTCTGTTTTACTTACAATTTGAAGCAAAATATTCCTGTTTGATTCATTAAGTCTCTCAAACTCTCCCTTATGTGACTCTGCAAAATCATGGTAAAGTTTATCAATCTCAGTTTGCATTTCAGCACTAGCCTTTTCTCTCTCAGCTAAAGGACGCATCATTACTTCAAACTGCATTGAAGTCACCTTTTGTTGCAAAGCTTTATGTGCCTCTACAAATGACCTGTCAGTAGCAGTCTTACCAAATTCATTAACCCCTCTCTGAAGCGTCGTTAGCAAATTTTTATTTGATTCATTAAGAGACTTAAAACTCGTTAAATATTTATCAACAAATGCTTTTTGCTTGTCATTAATAGTACTAGCAAGGTCTCTCATTGCTTTCTCTTGAGCTTCATATGGAAGCATCAAAATCTCTCTATTAAGTCTTGCTATTTCATTTTGCAAATCCTTGTGTTCATTTACAAAACCAAAATTAGCCTTAGCAAAATTATTAACATCCCTCTCAACATTGGCAAGTGTTTTTTGATTCTCATCAGTTAGCAAGTCAAAACTTGCTCCATACTTAGCAATAAATGCCTTATTTTTAGCATTAATTATAGACTCTAAGCGACGAGTAGCCTTTTCTTGCTCCTCTAAAGGTTTTAGTGCAACTTCTCTTTGCATTTTGAAAATCTGTTTTTGCAAATCCGAATAGTCTGAAATCATTTGTTTATTGAAATTATCTTTATCAATTTTATCTTGGTTCTTAAGTCTCTCCTCCTCAGACCTTTTATCCTCAAAAGGAGCTTTTAAAGGATCCTCTTTGCTTAGACCTAAAATTTTTAACATCTTATTCCAAATATCACTTGCCAAATTTGAAACTCTTTCAAAAAGCTTGATAATTGGATCAAATGCAACTTTAAATCCTTCAACAAATTTACCACCAACATAGGATACAAGCTCTTTAAGCTTACCAAAGAGATCCATTACTGATGAGATAATATTCTTTATAGGCGTTACAATTCCTAAAAGTAACCCTTGTTTTATCTTCTCAAAACCTATCATAAGAGGCTCAAGTGCCTGCCCAAGTTCTAAAAAGAGTTTTTCACTCATTTTAGATGTTTGAAGCTGGGCATCTGCTAAAGTTTTTGCTTCACGAGCAGTATTTTTGTAAAATTTACCACCCTCACTTGTAGCCTTTCTTAAGGCACCGCTTAATTCTTCAAATCCAAGTTTACCCTCACTTGCCATTTCAAATAAAGACTCACCTGCTACTCCTGCCTCTTCTGCTAAAATACCAGTAATATCAACTCCAGCATCACGAAGGGACTCAAGGTCCTCTAATGCAATCCTATTATTAGCCTCTACTTTGGAGTACACTTCAGCTAACTTCTCAAGCCCTTCACTACTACCTCCTGCGGCCTCTCCAAACATACGCATTCGATCACTAACTTCAGAAGCAGTTGCTCCATAAGAAAGCATGGTTTTAGCTGCATTATTTATAGCCTCACAAGTAAACAACGTCTCTTCACCAAACGACCTCATATCATCAGCTAAGGCCCTCCCCACATCAGCATTACCTAACATATTAGAAAAGACACCAACCTCTTCATTAAATGAAGCTATAGCGTCTAGAGACCCTGTAAATATTCCTGAAATAGCTGAACCTATCTTTTCAACCGCTTTTATAATTAATGTTATTGGTAACACACTACTTACAAGTCTATCTAAAGCCTCTCCAACCCCTTGAGCCAACCCTTTTACATTAATTAAACTTTTACCAAGGCCTTTAAAAGTACTCCTTAGAGTCTTAATGTTTTTAGTTTTATCACCAACACCTTTAATCGAGTCAGCAAGCTTTTTAAAATTTTTTCCCATTTTATCAGCTTGCGAAATCAAAGCATCATAAACTGTCCCAACATTAGCTCCAGTCTTAGCAGCACTCTCTAATTTTGATTTCAAGTCATTTAGGTTTTTAAATTCTTGTTTTGCTATTCTCTCAAGTGCACTAGATATAGTGTCTAATTTATCATTATTACTAGTAGTAATTGAGAGAGGAATTATAATCTCATCAAGTGTCATTTACCTATACTCTCACTCTCAAGTTTTTTAATATAAAGATTAAGTTCATTTAAAACTAGTACAAACCAATAATTTTGATTATAAAGGCCCCCCTCCTGTGGAAGGCTGCCAACACTTCTTGAAAGCAGTGCTTGATTTATAAGGTACATTAAGGGCTGCTCATTCTGAATAATCCAATTCATTTCATTTTTCATTTCTTGGAAAAATTCATCTTTTATTCGATCTGCAAATTTCAATGCTAAGTTGTAATAGTCTCGTTTGGCAATATAGTACAAGGCAAGTTCGACTTTTTTGATGCACCCTCCACTTTTAAGGTATCAGACACATTGTTAATCTCAATTGCTAAATTTGATAACATATCTTGTAAAAGTACAGCATCCCTCTCAACTATTTCTTTAGTTACAAGATTACCACTCTGATCAAATAGCCCTCTAAAGCCCACAACATTCTCTCTCCAAATTTTCTTTACAAATTCCATTTGCCGATTTGTCACGTCCAAAGCTACTCTAGTATCAACTTCTTTGGTAGAATTCTTAGTTAATTTTTGAAGTAATTCAATTTGAAAACCCTTGATTTTTTCAATAAATCCATAATTTACACCCTCAAGTATTACAAATGCTTCCTCACTATCCTTTTCATTAACAGCATGATCCACATTTCCTTTTCTTCTTATATAATCTGGAATATAAGGCAACTCAATACAACCTGACAAATTAACATTAATTACCATAAAACTATAACCTCCTCTAATTAGATTTCAAAAAATTTAGCGTCTTTAATATAATCATAAGACATTGAAACTAACGGCTTTGAAAGCGTTACTTGATATTTTTGGTCAATTTTTTGATTTGATAAATCCTGCCCTGGACTAAATGTTGCTATTTGCCCTTGCCCAATCATAAATTTAGTCCTCTGGTCTTCACTTTGACCTTGATTTACAAAGACTACAAAAAACTCATAATTACGAGGGACTATCCGTCTTCCAAAATCATACTTATTACCATTATCATTCTTTTTGACAACATTCCGATTTACAAAATGTGAATGCTCTATATAAGTCTCAAGCAATTCTTCTCTATTCTCAGAAGTCTCCTTAATAGAGTACCCTGAAAACTCAACTGTTTGTTCTGGGATCTTACCAATAGCTGATATTGAACCACATACTGTCTTTAATGTCTCAGTAGCTTTAGTTGAACTTATTGAATATGCATTACCAATACAATATGTTCTAAAAAGTAATACTTCAATCTCATCATTATTATCTAAACATTTTTTCAAATCCTCATACATTGAGTCGTGATAGTATAAAAAATTACCTTCTCTTAAATCCAAAGTACCAAGCTTAGAATTTGCACTTACAATTTTAACTCTAAAAATACATTCTTTAATTGATTTCCATTTACTAGGTTTGGTAGTTGACAAGGGGACGTCTTTTACAATCAAATCTTTTGGCGAAATTCCATCAACAGAAGTGCTATCTTTGATATCTGATCCACTAAAACACCACTTAAATTTAGGAATATTAACTGATACTAAAACAACACCACAAGGCATTTTTAATTTTTGTTCGGCCATTTAACTCTCCTCTAGATTTCAAAAAATTTAGCGTCTGCAATATAGTCATAAGACATTGAAACTAACGGTTTTGAAAGCGTTACTTGATATTTTTGGTCAATTTTTTGATTTGATAAATCCTGCCCTGGACTAAATGTTGCTATTTGCCCTTGCCCAATCATAAATTTGGTCCTCTGGTCTTCACTTTGACCTTGATTTACAAAAACTACAAAAAACTCATAATTACGAGGGACTATCCGTCTTCCAATCTCATATCCATTACCATTCTTTTTAACAACATTCCGATTTACAAAATGTGAATGCTCTATATAAGTCTCAAGCAATTCTTCTCTATTCTCAGAAGTCTCCTTAATAGAGTACCCTGAAAATTCAACTGTTTGTTCTGGGATCTTACCAATAGCTGATATTGAACCACATACTGTCTTTAATGTTTCAGTAGCTTTAGTTGAACTTATTGAATATGCATTACCAATACAATATGTTCTAAAAAGTAATACTTCAATCTCATCATTATCATCAAATAAATCCTTTAAATTATCGTACATTGAGTCGTGATAGTATAAAAAATTACCTTCTCTTAAATCCAAAGTACCAAGCTTTGAATTTGCACTTACAGTTTTAACTCTAAAAATACATTCTTTGATTGATTTCCACTTACTAGGTTTGGTAGTTGACAAGGGGACGTCTTTTACAACCAAGCCCTTAGGCTCCCCATCACTAGGAGCAGTATTATTCTTAATTACATTACCCTTAAAGCACCACTTGAACTTAAGAATATTGACTGATACTAAAACAACACCACAAGGCATTTTTAATTTTTGTTCGGCCATTTACTTCTTCCCTCCTACACACAATAAACCCAAATCACTACCATTAATCCTGATACCAAGACTGGCTTTCACTACAGTTACCATATCACTATCTTGCAAGTCGTCATCTATAACTTGAGAGTCATCAATAGTAAATGACTTAAGATAATATTTAGACACTAGACAGTTAACTATCAAAGTCGCAATCTCAAGACCAAGAGTTGGATGGTCTCTATTTTGTGTATAAACTAAAAAATCAAGACCTATCCCAAAAGAATAATCTTTACAATTAAGCACAACTTCTCCCACACTTTTTAATGCAAAAACTATCGCTGGAAGCTTAAGAGTTGTACAAGTGTAAATTTCAGATTTGTAGTAAATTTGTGTTGTTGCAAACTTATTGCAAAATAGATAATTCTTCAAATCCTTCTTAAATGTGCTTAAAAATTGCTGCATAAACTTCATTTAAGCAACCCCTTTGCCTTATCTTGAAGGTTTTTTGTCCAGTTTGTATACTGCTCACTAACACCCTTACTTTTTATCTTAAGCCATATAGGAACTGCAACATCACAAAGTCCTTTATAAGAAGCCCATGCTCTAATTCTTGCCAAACTAGGCTTTGGAAAACCTGGGGTGTACACTTCTCCTAAGTCTAATTTCTCTGATAGAGAAGAGTCTACTTTGATACTAATATCAAAACCTTTATTTGACTCTACAGATTCAATACTAGATATATCACTAAGACGACCTGGGATTTGAGACTTTAGAACATTTAAATTTTTTCTAATCTTAAGCCCAATTAAGCTTTTAACTCTATTAAAAATCGATTTTCTTATATTAATCAAATTAACCTCACTCAAAATACTAGCCAATACTTAAGAAAGTCTGATGGTCAACTCTAGGAAAAAGAGAATCAAGCTGATCAAGCAAGTGTCTAAACTTACAATCTTTTTGTTGCAAAGCCTTAACACACCTAGAATTAAATACTTCCAAGTACACAACATCAAGCAATATAAGTAACCAATTTCTGTAAGCGTCTCTCTCTATATGATAGAGACCCAAAATTGATTTTGAATACCTTAAACACTCCAAAAGCTGTGGCTTTAGAGAAGATGGTATATCTACATTACCATCATCTCTAATACACATACTCAAAGACTCTATTGAAGTTGTATTTATCCACATAACCAGAATATCTTTATCATTATCATCATTACTCTCGCTCATATTAGTAAATCTCTTGCAAAATACTAGCTAGCCTAAATTACTCTCAACTTGAAATAGTAATCTCAACAACTTCTTGTGGATGAAAATGAATAACACCTGCTGACTCCATTGACGCATGAATATAATCACCATCAGCAGCTGCAAATCTTCTAAAGAATATTTCAGGAATCATTGGCACAAACATTACTTCTGGATTTGGCTCATAAAGAATTGGATGACTAAGTCCTTTAAACACTGAAGTTATTATATTATGGTCTTTTAAAAGCGCATCCTTTACTGTTATGTATTGCGGTTCACTGTAGAGATCTAACAAAAGATGTGAAAATTTATGCGGTAAGAGTAGATGATAAAACCCATCAAGTTTTTCCTTATACTCCTCAGATTTACGTTTAGCTTCAACAACCTTTTGATGCAGAGCACTTCCAGTAGTTAGTGTTGTTGAACCAGATGAAACCGTTATTTTACTTCTTCCAGTAAGTGTTGCAATACCTTCCATTTTAATTTCAGGTTTTCCAAAAATAATTGAGTGATAAGCATCTTTCATAAGACCAAGTTCCAAATTAGCCTTAAC
The DNA here is from genome assembly GCF_000012085.2 of Borrelia turicatae 91E135. Lineage (NCBI taxonomy): Bacteria > Pseudomonadati > Spirochaetota > Spirochaetia > Spirochaetales > Borreliaceae > Borrelia > Borrelia turicatae. The sequence continues at coordinate 15,349 of NZ_CP019367.1, read as the reverse complement.
TTCCTCCTCACTTACAGAACCATACATCAAATCCTTAAGCGAAATTCTCTGCACTGTATCAAATACATGCATCTTATATGCCATCTCTTGAAAGAAAATACCACTCCTTCCAATCTCATTACTATAATCTCCAAAACTTGCAGTAACATTATGCTCTAATACTGCCTTACGAGCCACATAATATCCTTGTCTAAGCTCACTCCTGCTTATAATCTTGTAAGGCATTAGCTCTTCAAGGCCCTCTTTAGCAAGTTGAACAATATCTCCACGATAAGTACCACTTGACTCTATAAAAATACTTCTACTCATACTCTAAAATCCTCCTAAATTATGAAGAAAATTTTCTATTACCACTAGAATCATATTCAGTCCCAATCTGAATATCTAATAGCACTACCTTACCCGAACCAGTAGTAGTACTAGTGCCCACATCCTTAATTCTTCCAACCTGAATTCCTCCCTTTCCCTCTTTAGAGAGTTTTCCTGATTTAAGGAATACGTACTGACCAATTTTAGGATCTGAGAAAGATGTATCAAGGGTTACTGCTACTTCACCACTTCGTCTAATCGGAATTAGTTCACCTGGTAAATAATTCTCCACCTCATGCGATGCTATATTTGTCTTTCTCATAGCAAATCCACGAATAACATGAACGTTGTTTGAAGAAGCGCTAACTGTACTAGATGTTGCTTTTTTTACTAAAATATCTCCCATAGAAGATGATTTACTCGATACTACTAAATCTCCAGGACCTACAGGATCTGAGCCAACATCAACTATTCCAGTCTCAGTTTGATGCAGTCCAGATTTATGCTCAAGTCCTGGGGTAAAATTTTTCTCTACTTTAGTAAAATCAAAATTAGCCATGTACAACCTCCCTAGGAATAAGTCTCTCCTTATGTCTTTGTGCTTTAGTATTATTTATGATCTTCCCAACATATCTATTGCGAGAATTTACCATTTGTTTGTAAGCTGTAAGTTCTTGTACAAGTAAACTTATATTCTCAATCTGTGAATCAAGATCACCAGATTCATCTACCCTAAATTTGATGCTATATTTCTTCTTCATAGCATCTAAGAATGCCAATTTCGCATCCTTAATACTACTTGCATTAGCAAATGGAGGAGTAATTTCATACTGCTCGCAGGCTTTCTCTAAGTGTGCTAAAAGTTTAGAATCTTTAAAAGCATCAACTTCAGCCTGTTTTTCAGCTTGTTTGCGAGCTTTAGTAAAATTACTCTCAGCTTCAGCTAATCTTCTCTCAAAATCCTCCCTTGATATCATATCTGGCAATCTTTTAGAATCTGATATTAATTTCTCATATTCTTCAACAGAAATTGTTACCAAATCTTTATTATTGTTAACATCAGAAGACGGACCATTTGACGAGGATACTTCATCAACTAATTGTTCACCCTTCATATAAACCTCCTTTAAAATTAAAAAATTCTGACTTTATATGTACATATAATCATTCAATTATCCTTCCTAAACTTTGAGGAACTCCTCAAGTTCAGATTGAATTTTTAATCTCAAATCCAAATCACCCATTTCGCTAGCTTTCCCTAAAAGCTCTGTATATAAGGCAAGAGTACGTGCATGCTTCTCATCAACTTCTGCTTGCTCCTTTTGACTGATAGGTTTAACCGCCTTAAATTGCCAATTGGACTTAAGTCCAAATTTTTCAAGCACAGTGTTTATAAATGGTGCTACCATAAGCCTACATATCTGCTCAATATTAAGGTAAAATATGTCATAATTCCCAACACTACCCTCGCCAGATGGAGAGATGGGATAGAGTACTTCTCTTGGAATCCCTGAATGAAGTGTTATATCAGACACAATAATGTCAAAAGCATCCCTTATAGGACTGACAGAACGCGTAATATTTGCAATATCATCTTCCCTACCAAGTATCATCATCTTATGATTACTATCTAAAACCCCTTCTATATTTTTCTTAAGTTCTGCAAGGTCATAAGCAGTCATATCTTTTACTGATGGAAGAGTTGCTGATTTTAAGAAAGTGAAATTATTAACTTTCAAAAAACCTACAGTTTCATGAAGTAAAGTGTCCATAATCCTACTGCTCTTCTCTAAAGCTTGAAAATTCAAAAATGACGACTTCATTTTAACAACACGGGTTGGATGAATATTTTCAAAAGAAAAATCATCTCCATCACACACTTCTCCAAAATTAAAACAAAGACAAGGAAAGCCATGACGCAGTGGCACCCTAGGATCTTCTGAATCTGGAACTACTATATAAAAAGCACTCTCTCCAGAGAGAATTGCCGTGTAAACCATCTTCTTGATAACACCCCTAAAATTATTATCAAAAAGCTTTGAAAGACCATCTCCTCTCTTATGCTCAATGTCCCTAGATGCTGCAAATCCTGCATATATCTCGGCTACTTGATGTGCAAGCCTTAATGGGTCACCTGTTGACGCATCGCTTGCTGGCATTAAAGGTGTCCTTGAACTGAGATTATCTCTTTTTCTAAAAAATTTAAATTTAAACAAATTTACCTACCCTAACACACAACACCATGCTCAGTCACGCAAAAATTGACACAGCATTTAGAAATGCTGGAATGTACTGCAAATTTTTCTGCATAACAAGATTTGTAGCAGTACCACTCTCACTACCTAAAGATTCATCATAATAATATTCAGTCTCACTAAATTCCAATATCACATCTTCAGTCTCGTCCCTCCTTACTACACTCAGATTATTAGGAATTAAATAATCTGAGAGCACATAAAGATTACGATTACGTGCTACTAGAGCCCCTCTACCAAAACGAGAGAAAACAAATTTTAATTCTTCTCTAGTATGTGGGAGAACAAATGTCCCTCTAAAACACGAACATTCACGCTCATAATCTTCCCTTGAAAGTAAAACTTTACTACTAGCATTAGTTACAACTGTTATTGGAAAGTAAGCTATTCTTCCAACAAAAATCTCTATAAAGCAAACCCTATTTCCCTTAATGTGAACTCCTGTATAAAAATTACCCTGTGCTCGATCAAAGAGACTCTCATCACAAACTTCAAAATCTTTTATAAATCTTGCTGTCCCAAAATCAAATTCTTCTCCTAAGACCTCAATTCTAAATCCAAGATCATTTCCATGATACGCAAGCCTTTGTTTCTCAAGCCACAAGTCAATATCACCTCCATTTAAGAAAGGATTGTCCCTATACGTACTCTTAATTACACATACTGATGGATTATCTTCATTTGCAATATAACGTTTGTAAAGCCAATGCGAGCGAGGGACTGGGTTACTTGACATATAAATTCTCCCCCCACGCTCTCTCATTGTAGGAATCAGTCTCTCAATATCAGATTCAGTAAACTGATTAGCCTCCTCAAGCCATAGGTCTTTAAAATGCGCATACGATTTAAGGTCAGTTGTATCATGCCCACCTTCAAATACAAACGCACGCTTGCGTCCATATATTAAATTTTTTGTCTCTATCTTAGCCTTACTTACATTAAATTCACGTCTTAAGTTATACCTATGAAGCAACTCTAAAATTTCTTTATGAATTGACTGAATTGTTTTGTTTTTCTTCTTACGCACTGCCAAAGTATCACCACCATCAGGTGTAAACTTTCTCTCAAGATTTACTGTTGCAATATCATAAGTCTTACCAGTCCCACGACTTGAATAATACACAAAAATCTCAGCACCAGGTTTTCTTTTGTATGCATCAAAATAAATCGGCAGTCGCTTTAACCTCAACTTTACTCTCCCATACCACTCTTCATAAGACGCTTAATCTCCTCATCAGTGTAAGCACAACTACTAAAAACAGAATTCTCTTTACTACTTAATGGTAATTTCTCTTTATTGATGATATCTAAAACCAAATCCTCAGCTTCAGAAATTCCTAGAATAGCAAAAAACATTCTAAATGCATGAAGACTTGTTGCTAAAACATTACTATTTGAAAATTCATACATCTTAGCAACAAAGGCCTTTAGTAATACTTCACGAGCACCAGAAGAATCACCAAGAGATGAGAAATTTTCCTCTACAGCCTTTTTCAGTAATTTTTTATAATCAAATTCACTACTCAAAACAACCTCCTATACTACTTGAATTTAGAGATCATACCTAAAAAACGACAAATAAGATAAATTCTTAGGTCTAGTCTCACTACCCCCTGCATAGTTTGTACGATCTGGAAATTTGTACTTTGAAATATAATCACCAAGTACTATGTTATATACAAAAGAATAATTACCATCACTCCAATACCAACTATCTTCACGGTGTGCTTGATAAGCCTCTTTAAATAAATGGTCATAGGATCTATAGTCAATTTTGTCACGATTTATGCGATGACTATGATTCCCCAACGAATCACTCTGTGTTGCTCCTAAACTTCTAGAATTTGAAGCATCATAATGTCTTAAAAACCTACCCGTAAGACTTGGCGCTGATGAGATTCCTAAAACTCTAGCTGCATAGCAATTTGATGGCAAACTTCTACCATCTGGGATACAAAATTTACCCGTATTAGTAAACGCTTCAATAAGCTTATGTCTATTTAGGATTGACCCTTCAATTGGAAATTTTGCAGTTAAAGTCCCAACAGCAACCTTTTCTATAAAAAAATCAATCATATGCTCTAAAGTAGCATCCAAAGTATCATCTAAAACAGATGACATATTCTTACAAATAGGATAATACCGTCTATTTGCAATACTCTTACCATCACAAACTGCAAATACACCTTTGTCTTTTAGTAGAATTGGTTCTCCAATCTCTCCTATGTAACCTTTAGAATCAAGATAAGTGCCAACTCCAAATTGTATTCGGTTATTACTATTTGCAATTCGTACTTTCAAATCATCATAATCCTTATTACTAATACTCATAAACACCACTTCACCAATCATATCTATAAAATGACAAATACGTTAAATTCCTAGGTCTAGTCTCACTATCTCCTGTGTATTCTGTCCAATTTGGAAAATTGTACTTTGATATATAATCCCCAAGTACTAGGTCATATACAAACTTATAAGTACCACCAGACCAATCTCCAGATTTGTAAAGTCTATTAAAAGACCTAACAAGACGACCATCAAAATTGATACTGTCTCTATTTATGTAGTGGTCATGGCTTGCAAATGAGTCACTTTGAGTATCTCCAATGCTACGAACTGAGTCATAAGAACCGTTTCTGTCATGATGTCTTAAAAACCTACCCGCAAGACTTGGTGCAGATGAGATTCCAAATCTCTCCCTTACAAAGCAACCTTCCGGAAGGCTTCTTCCATCTGGCAAACAAAACTTTTTTGTTGCTTCAAACGCTTCAATTAATTTAGACCTAGTAAGATTTGACCCTTCTTGTGCAAATTCAGAAGTTAAAAAGCCCGGATAAGTACTTTCCAAACATCTCTCAACCAAATCTTCGATGTAAGCATCCAAAGTATCATCTAAGACTGGTGGTAAACCTTTATTTATTGGATAGTATTTTCTATTCTCACTACTCTTACCATTACAAATAGCAAATAAACCCTTATCCTCTACTACAATGGGCTCGCCAAGCTTACCAATATAAGTCTTCGCCCTCTCCATATCTCCAGCACCAAATTGTATCTTAACGTTATCAGTTTGTAAGCGTCTCTTTATCTCTTCAAAATCATCATCACTTATAGCCAAATTATGCTACCTCCTCTTTATCTTTTATATTCTCTTCATACACATTAAAATCAATAACTCGTGCACTTAGTTCCGATTTTTTTGTAAAAGACATACCAAGCTCATTTTTCAAAAATGAATCACGTATTAACAAATCTAGAGAATTACTCTTAAGACCTACCTTGTTTTCCATAAAACTATTTCCTGCAAATCTTGCATTTACAACTTCATCAAGCTGCAATGCAACACCTGTATTACTTAAAAATTCAACTTCATTAACTTTAAGACTTGAAAAATTTGCAAAGTGCAAGCCATCTCTATTCTTCTTAACAACACCACCCCTCATTATTGCATTAACTCCATTTGCAACCGATGCCTTTTTATTAGACTCAATCTCAACTCCAATAAGCGTCATATTATCAACATCACGAATATCAAATCCACAATTTGTAGATCTGAAAACAACATTCTCAAGAAGTATCTTTTTAACTTTTATTGTCTCTAAAGCCACTCCTTGATTACAAAGGAATGTAATATTCTTAAGGTAAATAAAACCTGCGTCATTTAAGTAAATAGACGACCTCTCTTCTTCTCTGAGTCTATAACTTGCACACAACCTCAAATTAGCCAAGGGTGCAAATTCGCTACCTTCTAAATATGAATCTAAGTGCTCCTCATCACTCAAATTACCACCCCTTATCCAAAGTTCACCCATAGGTTTTTGACATACAGTTAGTCTTGACATCTTAAATGAACGAGTTGCAGTGAAAATATTTTTTGCAAATCCACCAGCTCGAATTACAACTCCATCCTCTCCTTTAATCTCGAAATTAGATATATCAACTGAACCGTACATATAAAAATCACCGGGGAGTAATCTGATTTTGCTTGTTCCAGAACGTTTTGCTAAGCTTAAAGCCTCCTGCATTGTAACTTCATCTTGAAAACCTGGTGCAACAAGATGGGGACTTAAAAAATCATTATCTCTAGACGCAATATAATTAAAAGGTGCAACTATAACCTCACGAATAGCTTCTAAATTATCTCTAGAGCCTATATACTTAGAAGTTGTAAGGTAGTCATAGTGAGTATAATCTCCCCATGTAATTCCTTCATACTCATAAAATCTTATATTCATATCAAATCCGGAAATCTTTTTTGATAAAATCAAGAAAAAATGATCTACATCATAATCTTCAAACTTAAGTTTTACAAAATCAGTAAGGTCTAATTCTTGAGTTGATCTAAAATTAACGATTGTGTGTCCTTTAACTCTTAAATTAGTTAAAAATTTAAAAAGACGTACAGCCGAATTGGAATCAAAAATAAACCTGGTTGAATACTCGAATCGCTTACTGTAAAAATCATCTGCATTATCAGTCTGCAATATATTACGAGCAATTGTATAAAAAACATCACCATATATATCAAAGTAGTAAATATAACGAGAACCTTGACTTGAGGATGTATTTTTAAACCAAATTCGTGCTTTTGTTGGATAATATTCTTCATGAACAAGTTTAATATCAGAGTCAGCACTAAAACGAGCCTCAAGCTTATGTGTTGAGATTATGGCTAAATGATCATTTATTGCATAATGGTCATGCCATACTTCCCTTTTCTTAAAATCCCACTTATAAGCAGTATCAAACCATTTAGGATCATATTCTTGGTAGACAAGACTACCTACTTTATCTGCAAAATCAGGGTACACTACTCCTTTTTGCAAAACTGCAACATAAAGACTACTCCCAGATCCTTGAACATTAATGGGAGCAGAATAAAGCGGCCTTTTATTTGAAATAGATTCTTCTTTACTTTGAAATTTACCTTCTCTCCAAATAACCCTGGTTGAATCATAACTACTAGAACTACTCTTTGATAGAACATAACTTGAAGCATCAATAGAGCAAAGCTTTACATCCTTCTTTATAACCTCGCTCTTCCAAATAGGTAAAATCTGTAGTTTCCCATCACCTGTAAATGTATATGCATATCCAAATTCATAAAGCAATGCTGATAGAATTGTCCCAAGCTCCTCTCCATCAGCAATAATTACTGCAGGAATTTTTGCCAAAATACTCTCAGAGCCATCATCATCAATCAAATCTTTAAGATTGCTTTTCGCTAAAATTAAATGGACTACTGATTGCTCCTTTATTAATGGATTATATACATAAAGCCAATCGGGATTGTAATTAATAGGAAATTGAATAGGCTTCTCAAAAACAACACTCAAAAGTTTAGAATAATCATTCACAGTAAAGCTAATACTTTTAGTAGAGTTAAACACCTCTCTATTGAAAAATTTTTCTAACACACCTTTGAATAATGACCGAGGTCCCTCACTCAAGATCACATATACATCTTCTTTTCTAAAGAATAGAAAGTCCAAAAATTCATCTGAAAGGCCATTTGCTTCAAATTTAAAACTACTTGATGCAGTCTTTAGTGTAGGGTCTACAATTTTAAGATCTAAAGACACACTAGATATATCAGTGTAAGGGGTTAGATCAAAAAATTGACCTTCATCGGTAAAAAAGACAATACTTAGCTCGCAAAACCCTGGATGTTCTTCCTCTTCTTGAATACCTTCGGCTTGAATATCTTCAGAATTAGATTCAACTCCCAGGGCAGTATGATCGCTAGAGATTAGCTCTACATTAACCATTCTAGAAGGCTCACTAATATCTAGAGAAGACAAATGAACAGAAGGGGAGGGGGCAGCTTCAAAATTAAGTGTATCTACTACCCCCCCTTCTCTTAAATCCTTCTCAACTTTATCTTCTTGCTGCAAACTTAAATCTCCCCTGCCTACCCTACTCCTGTAAGGACACTTGAGTATACCTACGGTATACATCAATAGCAATGGGTTTAACTGAGGCTATGTAGCGCTTATAATAAGCCATCCTTGCCTTAATACCCTCTTCTCCAATACCACCCTTAAATGTGGGGTCAAATTTTTCAAATAATGGAAATTTATGCTGCTTATAGTAAGCATTAACATAACTCTTAGCATCAATAAGCCATGCACTCAGACTTAATGCATACTCAAATAATGAAGCTTCATCACGAGCCAAGCTTATAGGGTCTTCTTTACCAGTTAAGGTAGGTTCATTTGGAAGACTTGCAATCCCTTTGCAAGAGAATACTAAAAATAACAAACATAAAGATAACAAATAATTATTTAAAAAATTAAATTTAAACTTCATAACAACCTACTAGTCCTTTAATTCCATCTTATCTAATGCTTCCTTAGCTACTTGACCTCTAAGCTCAACAAGCTTATCATATTCATCCCAATTTTCACCATTCTCTAAAACCCTGCAAGCATCAATTGCTAGGTCAATAGCACCTCTTAGCCTTGAATTTACGATCTCAAAAGCACGTCTGTTTTCATTACTTTTTGCAATCTCATCTTTTATAGAATAGATAAAATTCAAAATTGAACTTGTAAGTGTCATTCCCTCACGTGCAAGTTCAACCTTAGATTCTCCTACAACAGCACCAAATTCTTGTAGTAGAAAATCTTTTGCCATTACTGCATCAAAAAGTTTATTTACATTTTTTACTACGCTCAAAACAAAACCTCCAAAATATCTTTTTTACTACTTATACACTTCTAAACTGCTCACTATAGAGAGCAAGTCTTTTCCTAATATCAAAACTAAGAGACGAATCAATAAGCTTAAATACCCTTAAGGACTCAAGTACACCATTACTTACAGCCTTAGAACTGCCAAGTGAGTCCCAAATAACAGAACTTAAATCATTATCAAGAATTACAAAATGGTATAAATCATTCTCTTTGTATTTGCCAACTAAAATATCACAATTATCAGGCTCATAATGAGTAGGGGAATAATGGACATTAAGATAATGAATATCCTCACTAACTCCAAGATGCTTAAATATTAAGTTTGGATCAAGGACGTATGAATTGACATCTCTTAAACAGCCAGTAGTTGCAAGGCTTTTGAAGAGTAAATCGACTTCAAACTTATCGAAATATTTCTCAACTTTATCTTTGATTTCTTTAACTACAAATGCAATAAACAAAATGCATAAAAAATAACATCCAAATTTGCAAATAGCAACGTTTTGGTCTTTGAAATTATATTGAAAGGGAACTACTAACCTATGTTTTTCTACTTCTTTTATTTTTTCACAAACTTGGTAAGATGAATCTTCTAAAAACACAGCACCTTCAAGCAATTCTGATTTATGCTTTTTAATGAAGTAATCTTTCAAAGATTTATATGCAAAATCATAAATAACCATAAAAATTTTACTTCTCATACATCCCCTCTTCAAAATTTTTTAATAAACCGAAACATTTATCTAATTCTTCCCTAAATGCACTTTTGATTTTAAATCTCTCTTTAAGTAAAAGGCTCTCTAACTCTCCCATCATCTCTCTACTCTCTGAATTTACTCTTTCAATGTCTCTCTTAAGGTCTTCTCTTAAGAAGATTTTTAAAGCTTCAAATTCTCCCTTAAGTCTCTTTTCAGATTCAATGTGTAATTCTTCCATCATCTCTTTTTTCAAATCAGATAAAAATCCTTTCAAGGCATAGGTTCCAACTCCAGACACACAAATCATTAATGTTGTTGCAATAGTTCCAATAATATTAATCTGTCTCTTAATCCCACTAGGCACCTAAAACCCTCCTTTTCAAGAATTTAATGACAAACAAGAAACTTCACTTTTCCTAACCTCTTAAATTTTAAATAAAGCTAACAAAAGCAAAGTAGCTTGCTATTTTTTTTAGGAAATATTATCAATGTGTGTAGTACAAACTACAAAACACGCAATGTTAATAACATATATAATAAATAAAAATAAGTCAATAATATTGATAAAACAACTTTTATATATATTAATTCTTATCACTACATATATAGTGAATTATAGATAAGCTTTTACCTGTGATAAAATATAAAAATAATCGGAGGAAATATTATCATGATAAAAGTAAGAGAAATCAAACTATATAAAGTTGGGGAAGTAGTAAAAATATTAAATGAAAAATTTCAATACCAAACAAATTCACAGATTCTTTGCAGAAAAGCAGCAATGTTAAATGCTTATGTCATATACAATGATATAAGATACATTCCAGAAGACATAATCTGCGATCTAACCACAAACATAAGAAAAAGGGAAATAAAAACAGAAATTCAAACAATTATTGAAAAAAAATTAGAAAATATAAAAGAAAATATAAAAATTTATGATAAAAAGCATAATATATCTCCAATAACAGCAATAAATAGAATCAAAAGCCAGAACACCAATACATCGACAATTGTTAAAGCAGTCATACAATTAAAAGAAGAGATGCAAAAAATAAGAGAACAAACTCAAGAAGAAATACAAAACATAAAAGAACAAACACAAAAAGAGCTAAAAGATAAAAATCAAGAAATAATAAAACTAAAAGAAGAGATAAAAAATATGAAAGAACAAACTCAAGAAACGATACAAATAAACTTACTCAAAGAAGTACAAGCTACATTAAACCACTTAGTTTATAAAGAATCAAAAAACAATCATTGTATAAAAGGCAAAAAAAATATTTGATTATACAAAAGACATAAATGACTTAAATAAGTCTAGAAAAATGCTTTACAGAGTGTTTAAAATTATTTGATTTAAGCCTATTTTATTGACAATAATTTTATATTGGTTTAAACTTGGTATTTATGATAATGAGAAGAATCATAAATACCAAATTATCTAAAAATTTTTATTATATAACTAGTCATTTTACAAAAACTATTTCTAAAATGTGGGAAGAGAAGAAAGTGGTATATAAAAAAATCACCTCGACTCATAACCTAGTCAAAAGTGAATTTTTTATATATAATAAAAAAATATCAATCCAAAGCTTCACTTCTGAAAATTTAACTTTGGATTAAAGACATAATGTATGAATAGTATACCAAAAGAAACAAAAAAATTCAAATCACAAGACAAAATAAAATTAATACTAAATAACCTTATAGAAACAAATAAAGATAAAACATCCCCTGATATTAAAGAAATCTGTGTGTCACAAGTTAAATCGCTAATAACTCGGGCATTAAACAAATACGATAGACTGATTAAAATTTATTGGATCATAAATGCAAAGAATAAAAACTACAAGAAATCGAGTGGAATTGAAGAATATTCAGCAAGTGATATCTACAATATTGTAAGTAAATTATTAGAAAATGACGGGCATAAAAAAGTATGTAGACGAACATTTGAAAGAGACCTCAAACTTCTAAATGAAAGTGGGTTAATAAAATCTAAAATTAGAAAGTTTGGAAAAAATAAGGGAAGCATTTCTCACTATGTACAAAATATGGAACTTGATCACATACACAAAGAAATAATTCTAGAATATCTTAAAGAAGAGCTTAAAGAAAAGTTAAAGGACAAAAGAATTGTTGGTGATTTCGATCAAGACTATAAAAATACAACATTTAATTACACAAAGCTTGAAAGGTTAAACATACTCTCTAAGTTAAGACAACATAATAATATAAGCCAAATGTCGCATGTAAGGAAGTCGGCTGTATTTAATAAAGCTAATATAAGCTATATAAATAATAAGAATTCTAAAGAAATGCTTTTAGGAAAAACTGTTACCGTTAAACCAAGAAAGTGCAAATTAAAAAGGAATGATGTAGAGATACGGCTTGTATCCAAACATAAAATCGATAAAAGATACCTAACCCGAGTAAAAGAGTGCAGCAATAACGATGCAACTTACATAAATGCACTGATCAATCTAGAGAGAGCAATAATTGAATATAGAAACGAATACAACATTGAAGATATCTTAGAGCATTTCCTAAAACAGTTTAGCAATAGGTATAAATACAAGGTATGGATGATGATGAGGCGAAGTGATGGTATTATTAGTGATTATGAGCTTATATGGGAGGGTAGATTTAGGGATTGGTACCCAAATAAGTACAAGAGTAATTACAGGCCTAAAGAAACTTATGGAGGGCATATACAAGTTAAGCATAACGTATCAGTTGTTAAAGGGATACATGATAAACATTTAAGTCCTGAGGGAATAGAAAAAAGAGCTAAAGATGTAGAATACAAACGAAGACTTGAGATAAAGAGAAGAGAAGAATATTTAAGTAAGTTGTTTGAACGTGAATCTAAAGAGAGAGAAGAGCGTTTGAAACGTGCTCGTGAAGAGGATGCTTGTCTTAGAGAACAAGCTAGGGCAAGTATGTTTGCTACTTTGGAGAAAAACAGGGTAGGGAATATGGAAGTTGACACGGAGAATAACATGAATAATTTAAAGCCCTATGAGAGAGCTTGTAGTCTATCAAGACCAATTGTGCTTAATAGTAATTTTGAAGGATTTAAGACTACTAAGGGTCTCTCTATATCTAATTTAGGGACTTTAGTTTCATCAGAAGAGGATAACCTGAAATTAGGTGAAAGAGGAGATATGTTATGAAATTTAGTTTAAAATATTTAGTAAGAAGGCTATACATCAAACGCCATAGGTTTTGGGAAATTTATATGAGCGATGAAGTACAGTCTAGAAAGAGCGATAAGAGTATAGTTAATTTTCCAATACTTAATCCAGAAGATATTGACTGGGAATATGTATATGGATACGTTAAAGATTGGATAGGATCAAAATATAGAGAGACCCTTGATATTACGATTGGAAAATAGGCAATAATGATTATTATTGTGAAACTAAGCGAGGCTCGTTGATGAATAATATATTGGATATGTTTTATGAAGATTATAAGGAAATGTTACTTCAAAGATTCGAACAAAGGGTTGTTGATAAGAATCCTGAGGAGGTTGTTAAGGGGCTTGAGGATGTTGCTAATGGAGTAAGTGCTTTAGAGGTAGAAGACGGGTTTGAAGGGAAAGAGAGTGGTAAGCAGGTTAAGGTGTCTAAAAAAGCTAAGTCAATAAGTGCTTAGAGTAGTATAAGTGTATTAGATTAATTACTTAAAGATAAGAGTTAATAAAATACCTATAGAGATGGTAATAATAGTGCCAAACATCCAATTATGAAGTCTTAATGTGCTCTTAAGTTCCATTTTGTTAACATCAATCTTAGTATCGAGTTCATTGAATTTGGTATCGAATTTATTATCGAGGTCTTTAATATCAGATTTTAATTCAGTTCTGACATTATCTATTTTGTTATCAAGTTCATTAAATTTGTTATCAATCTTATTATTAAGATTATTCTCAACATTATCTATTTTGTTATCAAGTTCATTAAATTTGTTATCAATCTTATTATTAAGATTATTCTCAACATTATCTATTTTGTTATCAAGTTCATTAAATTTGTTATCAATCTTATTATTAAGTTCTACTCTAACATTCTCAATCTTGGTATCGAGTTCAGTTTTGAGAGATTTAATTTCAGCTTGTAAAAGAGCTTCAACCTTTTCAAGTTTAAGGTTAAAAGTAGTTTCTAAATACTCAATATCCTTGTGAGTAAGCTCATTTTTGTAATATCTATAAGATAAGTCAATAGCGATGTCTCTCTTAATGCCGGCTTTGGTCAGTTCAGCTATAACCATTTGCTGAGTAATTACTGGTTGGGCAAGTCCCATAGAAGTCTCCTTATAAGTATTATACAATGTTTTATTACAAAAAGATATGAGAGAATAGTTGTTTTTGGAATCTATTAGTAGATTTATAAGGTATGCCAAGTTGTTTGAGGTGTAGATTAATATAAGATTTGAGAGTATGTAAGTTTTTGTTTGATTTTTGATCAAGGAAGAAAGATTCAACCAGAGAGGCGATAGTAGAGTGTAAGTGATTATTGCTATTTTTATAGAAAAGTAAATTAGCGTTATGTAGGCGTAAAGAGAGAAAAGAATGAATAAACTTTAAGTTTTTATAGCTATTTAGAGGAGTAGTTTTACTTACAAGTGTGATATTATGAGTAAGTTTGGTAGTTTTTGAATTAAAAGGAAAAGGGATATTTTTTCTATGTGATGAATAGAGAATAGAATAATAAATGGATTCTAGATATTTAGAGGAGATGTTATTTGTTAGGAATAGTTTTTTAAGGATACGATTAATTTTTCCAGGAAGGATAGTAGAATTAAGTTTTTTTAGAGAATAAATGGCGTTTGTAATGAGTTTTGAGTTAAGCAAAGTAAATTTTTTGATTTGTAAACCAGAAGGGGATAAAGAATAAGAGATAGTATTATCTGTAAAGTTAGTGATAGTAAAATTTTTGTTATTTAGAGAGGCTATAGGAATCCCAGAAGAGAGAATGATACCGATTGATTTAAGCTCTGTACTATTTGATAGTAAGAGATAATTTTTTAGAGAAAGAAATAATTTCTTTAGGATTTATTTCAAGAGAATTGGGAGTAGAAGATTTAGGAATAAGTTGTTTAGAGTTAATTTTAGAAAAGATATTTTTTATACCAAGCATAGTATAGAAATATATAACATATTTATAAATAAGACAACTTTAGTATAAATTAGGGACAACTATTGTATATTTTTATAGTAACTATGTACAATTTAGTGACAACCCATAAAGGAAGGAAACAACTTTGTTCATTTTAGTGTCAACTATGTACAAAAAGGGAGGAACTATGTTCAAAATGATAGAAACTTTAGTCAACAAAATAAATTTCTATAGACTTATACTATTAACAAATATAAATATTA